>NZ_JBJJLR010000073.1:0-19746 GCF_046230975.1 Pseudomonas sp. KCJK9058 | reverse complement strand
AAGACACCCGCTGCGCCTCGAACTGCAAGCGGTGACGCCCCCCCAGGACCCCTCTCATGCCTAAGCTCCACTGGCGCAGGCTCGTACCGTCACGCCCGCGCCCTGCCCGATCCGCCCTGTTTGGCAGTCCGCTGATTTTACTGCTCATCACACCCGCGCTCGCCACCCCCTCTTCGCCACGTTTCCAGGCCGGATTCATGCGCCAAGCCCCAGGCCAGGCCAGCGACGCCGGCGCCTTGGCACTGCAGGCCTTGGCGGAGCAGGCGCCGCTGCTGGCCGGGCGTTATCGCGTCCAACTGCTGGTCAACCACACACCGCTAGACGCGCGCGAAGTGGAGATTCGCAATGATGGCCAAAGCCTGCAGGCCTGCCTGACTGGCGACCTGCTGCGCGACCTGGGGCTGCGTGAGCAAGCGTTGGAGGCCCCCTTGCCCAACGACGACCGCTGCCTCGACCTGAGCACCCTGGTACCCCATGCATACGCCGACTTCGATCCGTCGAACCTGCGCCTGTCAGTGTCCATCCCGCAGATCGCGCTACACCGGCAACCGTCCGACACCGTCAACGAATCACGCTGGGACGCCGGCATCAACGCCGCTTTCATCAACTACCAGGCGTCCGTGCAACATTACCAAAGTCACCAGGGCCGTAGCCGCAGCAGCCACGACCTGTACCTCAACAGCGGCATCAACGTCGCAGGCTGGCGACTGCGCAGCAACCAGGCGCTACGCGACAACGCCGACGGCCAGGTTGACTGGAGCCGCAGCGACACCTACGCGCAACGTGACCTGCCCGGGTTGCGAGCCAACCTCACACTGGGTGAAACGTTCACTGGCGGCGAGGTGTTCCGCAGCATCCCATTCGTTGGCGCGCAGGTGGCATCCGACCTGGACATGCACTCCGATACCGAGCAGCAGTATGCCCCCGTCATACGGGGCGTGGCCCAGACGCGCGCCAAGCTCGAAGTGCTGCACAATGGCTACCCCATCTACTCCACCTATGTAGCCCCCGGCCCCTATGCCATCGACGACCTCAGCGTGGGCCCGGGCCACGGCGAACTGGAGGTAGTCCTTACCGAGGCCGATGGCCAGGTGCGGCGCTTCACCCAACCCTATTCGTCATTGGCCAATCTGCTGCGCGAAGGCGTATGGCGATACAGCGCCACGGTCGGCCGCTACAACGGTGCCGAGGACCTCGATCGGCCCATGTTCTGGCAAACGACCCTGGCCCATGGCGGGCCCTGGGACAGTACGCTGTACGGCGGGGCACTCGCTGGCGACTACTACCAAGCCGGCGTCCTCGGCGTTGCCCGCGATTTTGCTGGCCTGGGTGCACTGTCGCTGGACATAACCCAGGCACACACCGATTTGAGCGGCCAGACCGGCGAAGTGCAAGGCCGCAGTTTTACCCTGCGCTACGGCAAAAGTTTCCAGACCGGCACCAACCTGCGCTTTGCCGGTTACCGCTACTCAACCGAGGGCTACCGGGATTTCGACGATGCAGTCAAAGACCGCAACCAGTCGGACCGCTACCTGGGCAATCGTCGCACCCGCCTCGAAGCTTCGGTATACCAGGCCATCGGCAAAGGTTCGGTAAACCTTACGCTCTCTCAAGATGATTACTGGAATGGAAGCGGCCAGCGTCGAAATTACCAGGTGCAATACAACACGCGCTGGGGCGATCTGGGGGTCAACCTATTTGCATCCCAGGCGCTGGCCGAACGGGGCGGCGATAGCCGTATGTTTGGCCTAAGCCTGTCACTGCCACTCGATTTCGGCCAACGGCACAACGCTACTTTCGACCTGCAGAGCTACGACGGTCGTCATAGCCAGCGAGCCAGTCTTAACGGCGGACTGATGGACAACCGCCTCAGCTACCAGGCCTCACTCAGTAAAGACGAACAACGGCGCAAAAGCGGTGCACTATCGCTCGCTTACCAGGGTACCAATGCAAGTTATGGCGCCGGTTACACCCAAGGTGCCGACTACCGCAGCGTATCGCTCAACACCAGCGGCGCGCTGCTCGCCCACGCTTCCGGCGTGGTGCTGGGCCCCTACCTGGGCGAAACCAGTGCATTGGTCCACGTTCCAGGTGCTGCCGGCATCGCACTGGAAAATGCGCCCTCCAACCAAGCCAACAAGGACGGCTACTTGCTGAGCCCCAACCTGCGACCCTACCGCCTGAACCCTCTGGTGCTGCGAACCGACGACCTGCCACCGGAGTTCATCATCGACAATGCCGCGCAGCGGGTCGCGCCACGCCGAGGGGCTATCGTCATGGCCACTTTCCCGAGCCGGCAAGTCATGCGCCTGGTCCTTACCCTTCGGCTGCCCGACGGGAGCCCGCTGCCGTTCGGTACGCAGTTGACAGATGCGCAAGGGCAAGCAGTGGCGGTGGTTGGCCAAGCCGGGCAGGCGTTGGTGGCCACCGAAATCCGAGGTGAGCAGCGACTGCATGCACAATGGCTGGACAAAAGCACCCGTGAGTGCCAGGTGACGGTGACCCCCGAGAACATCACTGCAGTCAAGGGTTACCGCATTGAAACCCTCGCATGCACCCCACGTGAAACAAATACAACCCCCCAAGCCAGCACGAACCAGGAAGCAGCATCATGAGCATAATCGCCTCCACAGCCCTGCGCCCCCTTGCAGTAATGGCTTGCAGCCTGGCCATGTGGCTGTCAAGCAACCATGCGCACGCTCGATGCGAATGGGAAGCCGGGCTGCCCACTTACATGACATTCGAATACGACCTGGGTAACCTTTGGGTTCCTCGCGACGCTGAAGTAGGGCGAGTCATTGCAGACCGGCCATTAAGTGTGAGCAACCGTGAACGCAGCAAACTGCAGTGTTTCTACTCTGCGTCCCCCCCCACCACGGCCAGCATGATAGCCTCCACCGCCCTCGTGCCAGGAGTACCCGTTCGCAGCCAACGTTCTGCCGATAGCGTGCTACGCACCAACGTCGATGGCATCGGCGCCATCATTACCCTGGGCTATCCGTACAATGGGATTGGCACCAACACGTTTACCTCCGACAATGGCACCCAGACCGTCCCCTATAATGGCACCATGCTGAGTAACACGGCTTTCGCTGCGCCACTCCATACGCTGATAGGGAACGTGACCCTGGTCAAGACAGGGCCCATAGCTCCAGGGGAACACATAGTCGACAAGCAAATGTTCCACGGGGTCACCAATGATATCGGCCGGGTTCTGGACTTCACGCTGAAGGCAACGGTCAGGCAAGCGCAGTGCACGCTTGTGGGCAACCCCGTTAGCGCCGACCCGGTAATGCTCGGCGACTACACCTTGGCCGATTTCACAGGCCCCGGCCCAATAGGTAGAGGAACGCCATTCAGTATCCAGCTGAGTAATTGCGATGATGACAGCCCAACAAGTACGGCTTACGCCTACATCGAGCTGGATGGTACAAAAGGGTCAACGGTTGTGGATGCCACGAACGGTATCTTCAGCCTCGGTTCTGGCTCTACCGCAACAGGCTTTGGCATACAGATCCAGCATGGCGATGGCCGACCGCTAGCACTCCAGGAGGCCGTACCGATCAAACAGCTGCAACGGGGTGATATGCAGCTAGACTTCAGGGCGCACTTTTACCAACTCGCCCCCAAGGTAACAACAGGCCGGGCCCTGGGTTCACTGCACTTCACCATCAGCTACCGCTGAACCCTCCCTTGAGCGGGCTGGCATCTGCGACCCGCTCCTCCCAGTCAGCCTTCAGCTGCACCCACCAACCGGACATCGCTGTACTTTAACATGTACTCGAATATCGTGGCCGCTGGTGGATTTTGGCAAAAACAACAGAAACGAAAAAAGACGCCGAAGCGTCTTTTTTCAGTGATTTACAGACTCCCATAGGACACTGTAGATCGATATTTGGAGCGGGAAACGAGACTCGAACTCGCGACCCCGACCTTGGCAAGGTCGTGCTCTACCAACTGAGCTATTCCCGCAATTTGAAGCTTTACCACGTTCGGCGTGAAGCGCCTTTACAGCCTTCACCACCACTGCACCGCATAGACGCCACAGTATTTAAACTGGAGCGGGAAACGAGACTCGAACTCGCGACCCCGACCTTGGCAAGGTCGTGCTCTACCAACTGAGCTATTCCCGCATTTGGCGTCCCCTAGGGGACTCGAACCCCTGTTACCGCCGTGAAAGGGCGGTGTCCTAGGCCACTAGACGAAGGGGACACACAACACTTTTCAGTGCACCAGAACATGAACCTCACGATTCAGCCTGGATTTCCTTTTCCTGCCCCACCGTTAAGCAGTGCCGGAGAAACTGGAGCGGGAAACGAGACTCGAACTCGCGACCCCGACCTTGGCAAGGTCGTGCTCTACCAACTGAGCTATTCCCGCATTGGCGTCCCCTAGGGGACTCGAACCCCTGTTACCGCCGTGAAAGGGCGGTGTCCTAGGCCACTAGACGAAGGGGACACGCTGCTGGCATTACTGCCTGCTTTCACTCCCTGCTGCGTTTCGCTGTGTGCTTTACGCTGCAAGTGGCGCGCATTCTATGGATGGTTCGGGAAGGCGTCAACCCCTTTGTAGAAATTTATTTAAATCAATGACTTCCGGGTACACCCAGCGCTGTTTTGGCAAGCCTGCCGGGGTTTGGCGTTGATTTTCTGGCGTCAAGTCAGCATTAATGTGCCAGCATCCAGTCATGGCACAGTTTGCCGATAGAAAAAGAGAATGGCTGTCAGGGCCTCTCGCGAGCAAGCTCGCTCCTACACTCAATCATGCAAACCTATTCATGAGGCTTTAACGGTGACACCACTTCTGATCACCCTGCTCATCGTGGCGGGCATCGCGTTGCTGATCGTGATCGGCTACCTCAACAACGTGGTCGAGAATGGCAAGCTAGAACGCGCCCGGACGAAGATCGAGCTGGCCGACCGCCTGCGCCGTTGTGGCGAAATCACCGAGACATTCCCCGGCCAGTTCATGACCCCGGCCCTCAAGTTGCTGCTGACCCGCCTGGAGCTGAACCTCAACCAGCGCCTGCTGGCGGTGGACAAGCACAATGCCGAATTCAAGGCGCGCATCGCCGAACTGGAAGGGCTGATTGCCCTGGGCGACAAGATCCCGGTCAACAACCCACCTAACCCGATCCACACCGAGATCAAGGCCAAGGACGTACGCTTCTTGCTGGAGGCGCTGCACAATCAGGTGACCCGCGCTGCCCATGAAGGCTTTTTGCCCGCTGTCGAGGCCAAGCATTGGGTCAAGGAAATCCGCCATATCCTGGTGCTGCTGCATATAGAATTCTTCAACAACCTCGGCCAACAGGCCCTGCAAAAAGGCCAGCCCGGCCAGGCGCGCCTGGCCTTCGAGCGCGGTGTACAGTATTTGCGCAAGCAGCCGGAGCCGAAGGTGTATGAAGAGCAGCTGACGTATCTTGAGAAACTGTTGGCCCGGGCCAATGCCCAGGTGCTGGACCGCATGGCACCGGCGGAGGACGAGCACAACGAATTGACCGATGGGCTCAAGACCGATGAGGAAGAAACCTGGAAGAAGAAGGTGATCTACGACTGATTGGTTAACCTGTACCGGCCTCTTCGCGGGTAAACCCGCTCCTACACGGCGGTGTACCCACATCGGGTGTTGGGCGCAAGCCGTTGTAGGAGCGGGTTTACCCGCGAAAGGGCCGGGCCTGCTGGCCAATATCCCTGGTCATTCATCGCTGCCGCCGCCACCGTATTCGCGGGTAAACCCGCTCCTACACGGCGGTGTACCCACATCGGGTGTTGGGCGCAGGCCGTTGTAGGAGCGGGTTCACCCGCGAAAGGGCCGGGCCCGCTGACAAATATCCCTGGTCATTCACCGTTGCCGCCGCCACCGTATTCGCGGGTAAACCCGCTCCTACAAGCGAAGAGGCCGGCACAGGCAACATTGATCAGCAGTCAGTCAACGCCAGAAAGATCGCCGCCAACCGCTCCAGCCCCACCTGGTCCGCCTCGCTGAACCGCCCGACCGTCGGGCTGTCCAGGTCCAGCACGCCAATCAACCTGCCGTCCTTCACCAACGGGATCACCAGCTCGCTGTTGGAGGCACTGTCACAGGCAATGTGGCCAGGGAATGCATGTACATCCTCGACCCGCTGGGTCTGCCGCGTTGCCGCCGCGGCACCACACACACCTTTACTGAACGGAATGCGCACGCACGCCACCTGGCCCTGGAACGGGCCCAGCACCAGCTCTTCGTTGCGGTTGAGGTAAAACCCCGCCCAGTTCAGGTCGTCCACCTGGTTATACAGAAACGCGGAAAACTGCGCGGCGTTGGCGATGAAGTCACGCTCGTCGGCGAACAGCGCCTGCACTTGCGCCGCCAGCAGGTTATAGCCGTCGAGGCCGGCGCCACTGGCATTGAGGTCGATCATTTATTTTTGCTCCAGCAATTGCAGCCCGACCCAGTAGCGGGCGAACTGATAGGCACAACGGCCATTACGGTTACCGCGGCCGGTGGCCCAGCGCACGGCGAGGATGTCGAGTTCTTCGGTGCGTTGCCACACAAGGCCCGCAGGTTGCGCCAACTGGCCAATCCAGTGCTCCACAACATTCAGGAAGTGGTCCTGGGTGAACGGGTAGAACGACAGCCACAGGCCAAAACGGTCAGACAGGGCAATCTTGTCCTCCACCGCTTCGCTGGGGTGCAGCTCGCCGTCGACACGCTTCCAGTTCTCGTTGTCGCTTTCCTTCTCGGGCACCAGGTGGCGGCGGTTGGAGGTGGCGTACAGCAGCACGTTGTCCGGGGCCTGCTCCAGCGAGCCGTCGAGCACGCTCTTGAGCACCCGGTAGTCGCCCTCCCCGGCTTCGAACGACAGGTCGTCGCAGAACAGGATGAAGCGTTGCGGCAGCTTCTGCAGCTGCTCGACTACCCGTGGCAGGTCGGCCAGGTGGTCACGTTCGATTTCGATCAGGCGCAGGCCGGCGCTGGCGTGCTCGGCCAGCAGGGCACGTACCAGCGACGACTTGCCGGTACCACGCGAGCCCCACAGCAGCGCGTGGTTGGCCGGTAGGCCGTTGATGAACTGGTGGGTGTTGCGGCCCAGCTGGTCGCGTTGTTTGTCGACGCCGATCAGGTCGGTCAGGCGGATATCCAGGCTGACGTCCAGCGGCAGCAGGTAGCCGCTGCGGCCATCACGCTGCCAGCGCGCGGCCAGTGTGGTGCCCCAGTCGATGTGCGGGCGTTGTGCCGGCAACAGGGGTTCAAGGCGCGCCAGTACCGATTCGGCGCGGTCCAGAAAAGCGATCAAGCGAGCGTCCATGACGACTCCTAACAATTTCAGTTTTTTGGGGGCCGCTGCGCGCCCCTTCGCGGGCTTGCCCGCTCCCTCAGGGCTTGCCTTCAGCCTGGGGCTAAGCTGTACCTGTGGGAGCGGACAAGCCCGCGAAGGGGCGCCAAGCGGCCCCCGCTTGGCGATCAACTGAAATGAACAGACAGACCCACCAGCAGCCGGGGCTATTCGGCTATGCTTGCGCAGCGCAAGGAACGGGAAACCGGCTCGGGACTCATGGATATCAAGTTCACCAATCGCCTGTCATACAAGCAAGCCCGGTTGACAGTCCTGGTCGGCTTCATCCTGGGAACATTGCTCAGTCTCATCCAGATCGGCATCGATTATGCCAGCGAAGACGCGTCCATCAACCGTGAAGTGAACGCGTTGCTGCAAATCAGCCACAACCCGGCCTCGCGCATCGCCTACAACATCGACTCGGAACTGGCGCTGGAGCTGACCCGCGGCCTGCTGCAGTCGCCGGCCGTCATCCGCGCACGGCTGATCGACAACAACGAAACGGTACTGGCCGATGTCGAGCGGCCAAAACTGCAGGACCGCTCCCGGCCACTCAGCGACTTCCTGTTCGGCGAGCAACGCCAGTTCAAGGAGCGCCTGTACCTGACCCACATGCCGGAGCAATACCTGGGCACCCTGTACCTGGACATCGACACCTTCGCCTTCGGCAGCCGCTTTCTCGACCGTGCCGGCATCACCCTGCTCAATGGATTCGCCCGCAGCCTGGTGCTCACCGGCCTCCTGCTGGCGCTGTTCTACATGATGCTGACCAAGCCGCTGGTGACGGTGATTGGCGCACTCAGCGGCAGCGACCCGCGCAAACCCCGGCAAACGCGCCTGGAATGCCCACACGGACACGAGCATGACGAAATCGGCGTGCTGGTGAAGGTCGCCAACCAGCAGTTCGTCAGCATGGCCACCGAGATCGAACAGCGGCGCACCGCGGAAAACCGCCTGACCCAGTACCTGAACGAGCTGGAAGACATCGTGTCGGCGCGCACCAACGAGCTCAAGGCCAGCAACAGCAGCCTGAGCCTGTCCAACCAGGAGCTGGAACAAGCCCGCAGCCGAGCGCTGGACATGGCCCAGGCACGCGCCGCCTTCCTGGCCAACATGAGCCACGAAATCCGCACCCCGCTCAACGGCATGCTGGGCATGATCGCCCTGGCGCTGGACAACCCGCTGCCCAGCGAGCAACGCCAGCAACTGGCTATCGCCCATGACTCGGGCAAGGTGCTGGTCGAGCTGCTGAACGATATTCTCGACTTGTCCAAGTTCGATGCCGGCCAGCTGGAACTGGAACGCATTGCGTTCGACATGGGCTCGATGGTGGAAGACACTGCCAACCTGCTGTCGCAGAACACCGCGCAAAGCGTGGAGCTGACCTGCCTGATCGCCAGCGACTTCCCCAGCAGCGTGCTCGGCGACCCCACGCGTGTGCGGCAGATCGTCAGCAACCTGCTGTCCAACGCGCTGAAGTTCACCCGCTTCGGCCGTGTCGATGTGCGCTTGATGGCCATTGTCGGTGGTGTACGTCTTGAGGTACGGGATACCGGCATCGGCATCCCCGAAGATGCCCAGGCGCGCATCTTCCAGCCCTTCACCCAGGCCGGTGCCGGCATCACCCGCCAGTACGGTGGCACCGGCCTGGGCCTGGCGCTGACGCGCAACCTGTGCAAGGCCATGCAGGGCCACCTGCACATTCGCTCCGAGCCGGGCTTTGGCAGCTGTTTTACCGCCGAGTTGCCACTGACCGTGCACACCGAAGCCATCCCGCCGGCGCCCTTGCATGGCCGCGTAGCCGCACTGAGCGCAGCCGGCAGCGGGCTCAATGAACTGTTGCAGCACTTGCTGCCCGCCTGGGGCCTGACCTACCAGCGCCATGACAGTTGCGCCACGCTGGATGCGGCAGTGATCGACCTGTTGATCACCGACGACGTCGCGCACCTGTTCGAACTGCGCCCGGCATTGAAAACCCCGATTCTGCTGGTGACTGCCTACGGCAACTTCCTGCCCAACGAGCAGTCCTTGGCCTTGGCCCCGCTGCACCAGCTGGCCCGACCATTGGCACGCAACGCCCTGTACCAGACCCTGCGCCGCACCTTGCAAGGCCATGAGCCCGAACACCCGCTGGCCATCCCGACCATTACCCAGGAGCAAGGCCGTGCGAGGATCCTGCTGGTAGAGGACAACCCGGTGAACCAGCTGGTGGCCAAGGGCATGCTGGCCAAGCTCGGCTGCCAGGTGCAACTGGCCACCCAGGGCGCGGAGGCCCTTGAGCTGCTGGCGCGTGAGGAATTCGACCTGGTGCTGATGGACTGCAACATGCCGGTGATGGACGGCTACGAGGCCAGCCGGCGTATCCGCCAAAGCGGCCGCTGGCCCGAGTTGCCCATCGTCGCCCTCACCGCCAACGCGATGCCCGAAGAGCGCGAACGCTGCCGGGCGGCGGGCATGAACGACTACCTGGCCAAGCCATTCCGCCGCGAAGAGCTACTGGCCCTGGTTGACCATTGGGTGCCCTTCAGCGGCTGAGCAAACGCTCGATGTCCGCCTGCAGGGCCTGTGGCTTGGTGGAGGGGGCATAGCGCTTGACCTGGCCACTGGCCGGGTCGACCAGAAACTTGGTGAAGTTCCACTTGATCTTCTGGCTACCCAAAATACCCGGGGCGCGTTGCTTGAGTTCGACGAACAGAGGGTGAGCACCTGGGCCGTTGACCTCGACCTTGCGAAACAGCGGAAAACTCACGCCGAAATTACGCTCGCAGAACTGCGCAATGTCCCGCGCATCGCCAGGTTCCTGCTTGCCGAACTGGTTGCACGGAAAGCCCAGTACCACCAGGCCACGGTCGCGGTAGGCCTGCCACAGTTGCTCCAGGCCCTTGTACTGCGGGGTAAAACCGCACTGGCTGGCGGTATTGACCACCAACAGCACCTTGCCCGGGAAGTCGCCCAGCGTCTTGTGCTCGCCGCCCAGGGTCACGCAGGGGATGTTCAGCATCGTTGCAGCCATGATCGGGCTCCGGTCAGTCGCGCGGACGAAGGTCGATGCACACCGAGTTGATGCAGTAGCGCAGGCCGGTCGGTGGCGGGCCGTCAGGGAACACATGCCCCAGGTGCGCGTCGCAACGGGCACAGGTGACCTCGGTGCGGATCATGCCGTGGGAGGTGTCGCGAATCTCGATCATCGCGCTGTCCTCGATCGGCGCGTAGAAACTTGGCCAGCCGCAGCCGGCGTCGAACTTGGTCTGCGCATCGAACAGCGCCAAGCCGCAGCAAATGCAATGGTAGATGCCATCGCGGCGCTCGCTGTTGTACTTGCCGCTGAATGGCCGTTCGGTGCCCTTGAGGCGGCAGACCTGGTACTGCTCGGGGTCGAGCATCGACCGCCATTCGTCCAGGGTTTTTTCGATCTTTTTCATGTAGAAACCTCGGCAGGCTGAATTTCACCCCGCACCGTCTTTTCCGGGGCGCGGGTGGCACGTATATTAGTTGGCTTCGTGTGCCAGGCGTTCAGTCTGGCACCCGCTTCCTGCCCTTTCAAACCTTTCGGCGGGGCGTAGCGCGTTTTCTCAATCGGGATCCCATCATGCAGTTCAGCAAATCGAACAAGCTCGCCAATGTCTGCTACGACATTCGCGGCCCAGTGCTCAAGCACGCCAAACGCCTGGAGGAGGAAGGCCACCGCATCCTCAAGCTGAACATCGGCAACCCGGCGCCGTTTGGCTTCGAGGCGCCTGATGAAATCCTTCAGGATGTGATCCGCAACCTGCCCACCGCACAGGGCTACAGCGACTCCAAAGGCCTGTTCAGCGCACGCAAGGCGGTGATGCAGTACTGCCAGCAGAAAGAAATCGAAGGCGTCACCATCGAGGACATCTACCTGGGTAATGGTGTGTCCGAGCTGATCGTCATGTCGATGCAGGCGCTGCTCAACAACGGCGACGAAGTGCTGATCCCGGCCCCCGACTACCCGCTGTGGACTGCCGCCGTGAGCCTGGCCGGCGGCAAGCCGGTGCACTACCTGTGCGACGAGCAGGCCGACTGGTTCCCTGACCTTGAGGACATCAAGGCCAAGATCACCCCGAACACCAAGGCGCTGGTGATCATCAACCCGAACAACCCGACCGGCGCGGTCTACTCCAAGGAGCTGCTGCTGGGCATGCTGGAGCTGGCGCGCCAGCACAACCTGGTGGTGTTCTCCGACGAGATCTACGACAAGATCCTGTACGACGAAGCCGTGCACATCAGCACCGCCTCGCTGGCCCCGGACCTGCTGTGCCTGACCTTCAACGGCTTGTCCAAGTCGTACCGGGTGGCGGGTTTCCGCTCTGGCTGGCTGATCATCTCCGGGCCCAAGCACCACGCACACAGCTACATCGAAGGCATCGACATGCTGGCCAACATGCGCCTGTGCGCCAACGTGCCGGCCCAGCACGCCATCCAGACCGCGTTGGGCGGCTACCAGAGCATCAACGACCTGGTGCTGCCACCGGGGCGCCTGCTGGAGCAGCGCAACCGCACCTACGAACTGCTCAACGACATCCCTGGCGTCAGTTGCGTGAAGCCGATGGGGGCGCTGTATGCGTTCCCGCGGATCGACCCGAAGGTTTGCCCGATCCTCAACGACGAGAAGTTCGCCCTTGACCTGCTGCTGTCGGAGAAGCTGCTGATCGTACAAGGAACGGCGTTCAACTGGCCGTGGCCGGACCACTTCCGCGTGGTGACCTTGCCGCGGGTGGACGACCTGGAAGCAGCCATTGGCCGGATCGGCAATTTCCTGAAGGGTTATTCGCAGTAGGGTTCGACGGGGGGGGCGCCGGGGGCCACGAGAGGTTCGGCGCGGGGTTGGTGGTGGGGCGCAGATCGAGCGCCGCCCGCGCGGCGCTTCGCGGGTAAACCCGCTCCTACGTTTGTTTCGGGCCAGTCCATCCTGTGCCAGGCGCGCGCGATCGCCTTGTTTGTACGACGCGATATCGCGCCATGCGCCAGGGCGTTCGCGCGCAAATCCCACAGGCATAATTGGCCCGAAACAAACGTAGGAGCGGGTTTACCCGCGAAGCGCCGCGCGGGCGGCGCTCGATCTCACAGGCGCCACACCCCTTGCGGCAAACACCCAACGGCCTTGACACAACCCCCAAGCCGAATGTTTCTTACATCCTGCAACGCTCTATCCCACAGCCCCCACGCCATCCTCTGCCATACTCCGCCGTACACAGTTTGAAATAGTCCCCCGATTGAATCGGCGCGGCAGGCCCCTTATATACCCCGCAGTAAGCGACAACTCATCCGTCAGGAGAACGTAACAACCATGATGCGCATTCTGTTGTTTGTAGCCACCAACCTCGCGGTGGTGCTGGTTGCAAGCATTACCCTGAGCCTGTTCGGTTTCAACGGGTTCATGGCCGCCAACGGGGTCGACCTGAACCTCAGCAGCCTGCTGGTGTTCTGCGCCGTGTTCGGCTTTGCCGGCTCCCTCGTCTCGCTGTTCATCTCCAAGTGGATGGCGAAGATGACCACCGGCACCCAGATCATCAGTCAGCCGCGCACCCGCCACGAGCAGTGGCTGCTGCAAACGGTCGAAGAGCTGTCCCGCGAAGCGGGCATCAAAATGCCTGAAGTGGGTATCTTCCCGGCTTACGAGGCCAACGCCTTCGCCACCGGCTGGAACCGCAACGACGCACTGGTCGCAGTGTCCCAGGGCCTGCTGGAGCGCTTCTCGCCCGATGAAGTGCGTGCGGTACTGGCCCACGAAATCGGCCACGTTGCCAACGGCGACATGGTCACCCTGGCGCTGGTGCAGGGCGTGGTGAACACCTTCGTGATGTTCTTTGCCCGCATCATCGGCAACTTTGTCGACAAGGTAATCTTCAAGAACGAAGAGGGCCAAGGCATTGCCTACTATGTAGCAACCATCGTTGCCGAGCTGATCCTTGGCATCCTGGCCAGCATGATCGTGATGTGGTTCTCGCGCCGCCGCGAATTCCGCGCAGACGAAGCCGGTGCGCAACTGGCCGGTACTGCGGCAATGATCGGCGCCCTGCAGCGCCTGCGCGTGGAACAAGGCCTGCCAGTGCACATGCCTGACACCATGAAGGCCTTCGGCATCAACGGCGGCCTCAAGCACGGCCTGGCCGGGTTGCTGATGAGCCACCCACCGCTGGAAGAACGCATTGAGGCCCTGCGCCGCCGCGGCTGATCCACCTGAGAAAACAAAGGGCGACTTCGGTCGCCCTTTTTTATTCCCGGCCTTATACAGCTTCTTGTGGGAGCGGGCGCGCCCGCGAACACCGGCAAAGCCGGTGCCATCTAACGCGTCGCCTGTTTCGCGGGCGCGCCCGCTCCCACATGGGCCGGGTCAGCCTGCCATACCTGCTTATCGGCTGACCTGATACACCCGCTCCAACAAACTCGACGCCCCGACCTGCACAAACTTCGGGCTGTCCTCAATCACCTCCACAGCCTCCAACTGGTCCACCTGCCACCCCGCAAACCCCTGTCTCAGCTCTTCATCCCTGACCGAAAACGGCGGCCCGGCCAACAATGACTGATCATAGTCCAGCGTCACCACCAACCCCCGGCAGCTTGTCGGCAGCAACCCCGACAACAGCTGCATATACCGCGCACGCATCTGCACCGGCAGCGCAATCACCGCCGCCCGGTCATACAGCCCCACGCAGTCAGCCACATCCTCTGCCCGCAAGGCAAAAAAGTCGCCACACCACAGCTGCACATCTCCACTGCGCCAAACCTCGAATGCGCCCTGCTGCCGCACCTCGGCCTCAAGCCCGTGCTCACGGAAAAAATCCTCCACCGCCCGCCGCGACAGCTCCACACCCAATACACGATGGCCCTGCCCTGCCAGCCAGGCCAGGTCCAGGCTCTTGCCACACAACGGCACCAGCACGCGGCTGCCGGGCGCCAACTGCAGCTGTGGCCAATACGTCTGCAGATAGGGGTTCACCTGCGCCTGGTGAAAGCCGATCTGGTTATCGGCCCACCGCTGCTGCCAGAACGCTGGTTCCATGATTACTCCCGATTTTTAGATGATTTGTCGGTAAAACTTGGTTTGGATTTCGATCTGTAGTTAATCGATGATGGTTGCATCTTAACCTTCAGGACCCCGCCATGCTGCCCAGCCTGTTCATTTCCCATGGTTCCCCCATGCTTGCCCTGCAACCCGGCGCCAGCGGGCCGGCACTGTCCGGGTTGGCCAACGCGCTGCCCCGGCCGAAAGCGATCGTGGTGGTGTCGGCACACTGGGAAAGCCGCGAGCTGCTGGTCACCGGCAGCGCACAGCCCGAAACCTGGCATGACTTCTACGGTTTCCCACCGGCCCTGTATGCGGTGCAGTACCCGGCGCCGGGCGAGCCCGGGCTTGCTGGCCAGGTCAGCGAACGGTTGAAGGCTGCGGGGCTACCCGCGCGGCTGGACATGCAGCGCCCATTCGACCATGGCGCCTGGGTGCCACTGTCGCTGATGTACCCGGATGCGAGCATTCCCGTGGTGCAGGTTTCACTGCCCAGCCACATGGGGCCGGCGCTGCAGCTAAAAGTGGGCCAGGCACTGGCGGGGTTGCGTACCGAGGATGTACTGCTGATAGGGTCAGGCAGCATTACCCACAACCTGGGTGAGCTGGACTGGCATGCAGGGCCGGATGTGATCGAGCCGTGGGCGCTGGCGTTCAGGGATTGGGTGGTAGACCGGCTGCAGGAGGATGACCAGGCGGCGTTGCTGGATTACCGGCAGCAGGCGCCGTTTGCGGTGCGCAACCATCCCAGTGATGAGCATTTGCTGCCGCTGTTCTTTGCCCTCGGGGCCGGAAGCAAGTTCGGCGTGGTGCATCAGGGGTTTACCCTGGGCGCGCTGGGGATGGACATCTATCGGTTCGACTGAAGGGCCTCTTCGCGGGCAAGCCCGCTCCTACAGGTACTGAAATCTGTGGGGTACCTGTAGGAGCGGGCTTGCCCGCGAAAGGGCCGGTACAGGCAAAAAAAATCCCCGACCTAAGCCGGGGATTTTTTCGTTACGCCAGGATCAATCCTCGCGGTAGCGACGCAGCTTCAGCTGCTTGCCAGCCACGCGGGTGTCCTTGAGCTTGGACAGCAGCTTCTCGAGGCCGTCTTCCGGCAGCTCGACCAGGCTGAAGCTGTCGCGCACCTGGATGCGGCCGATAGCGTCACGCGCCAGGCCACCTTCGTTGAGGATCGCCCCCAGCAGGTTTTTGGCAGCGATGCCATCACGGGCACCCAGGGCGGTACGGCAACGCACGCGGCCTTCGGCCAACGGCAGCGGTGCACGGCGCTCACGATCACCACGGTCAGGACGCTCGCCACGCTCACCGCGCTCAGTACGCTCACCACGCGGGGCGAAGCTCGGCACCAGTGGCTGCTCGCGCTCTACCGCCGCCAGGTCCAGCGCCTGGCCATTGGTGGCCTTGCGCAGCAGGGCCGAAGCCAGAGCACGCGCGCTGCAACCCAGGTCGGTGGTCAGGCGGTCGAACAGCTCGCCGTGGGTGGCTTCTGCTTCGGCTACCAGTGGCGCCAGGCTCGAGGTCAGCTTCTTGATGCGGGCATCCAGCACGGCCTGGGCATTCGGCAGGCGCGCTTCGGCAACCTTCTGCCCGGTAACACGCTCGATCACCTGCAGCATGCGGCGCTCACGCGGGGTAACCAACAACAGTGCACGGCCATCGCGACCGGCACGGCCAGTACGGCCGATACGGTGTACGTAGGATTCCGGGTCGTACGGCATGTCAACGTTGAACACGTGAGTGATGCGCGGTACGTCCAGGCCACGGGCAGCGACGTCGGTGGCGACGACGATGTCCAGGCGGCCATCCTTGAGCGAGTCGATCACGCGCTCACGCTGGTTCTGAGCGATATCGCCGTTCAGTGCAGCAGCCTTGTAGCCTTTGGCTTCCAGCGCGGCGGCCAGGTCCAGGGTGGCTTGCTTGGTACGCACGAAGGCGATCAGCGCGTCGAACTCTTCCACTTCCAGCAGACGCAGCACAGCCGGGATCTTCTGGTCCGCGTGGACCATCAGGTGGGCCTGCTCGATCGCGGTAACGGTCTGGGTCTTGGTCTGGATCTTGACGTGCTTGGGTTCACGCAGGTGACGCTCGGCGATCGAACGGATCGACGACGGCAGGGTTGCGGAGAACAGTACGGTCTGACGGGTAGCCGGGATTGCGTCGAAGATCACTTCGAGGTCGTCCATGAAGCCCAGCTTCAGCATCTCGTCGGCTTCGTCCAGTACCAGGTACTGTACGGTCGACAAGACTTTTTCGTCACGACGCAGGTGGTCGCACAGACGGCCCGGGGTGGCCACGACGATTTGCGCGCCGTTGCGGATCGCACGCAGCTGTGGGCCCATCGGGGCACCACCGTAGACGGCGACAACGTTCACGCCCGGCATCTGCTTGGCGTAGGTTTCGAAAGCGGTAGCAACTTGCAGCGCCAACTCACGGGTTGGCGCCAGGATCAGGGCTTGCGGTTCGCGCTTGCTCACATCGATCTTGTTCAGGATCGGCAGGGCGAAGGCAGCGGTTTTGCCGGTGCCAGTCTGCGCCTGGCCGATCATGTCGTGACCGGCGAGGATGATCGGGATCGATTGTTGCTGAATGGCGGACGGCTCTTCGTAGCCGGTAGCCACAACGGCAGCAACAATGTTCGGGTTAAGATCGAGAGCGGCGAAGCCGCCGGTTTCCTGGGTCATGGGTCTGCCTCTAGGTGCATCCGCAAAGACCCATGCTCCAAAGCTGCACATGCCTTGAAAGACCGTCAGGTCACCCAGGCAGCTTTGGCGGCGGGGATTTGCGAAAACGATTGAAAAAGAAAACTTGGGAAGGTCCGCCTAGCGGACGCGCAGCCGAAGCTGGACTCGGAGGATTTGCACCACCTGATTTTGAGGTCCGCTAAAAGACCGGCGCGTACTATACCTGAAATAGTCGCGTACGTGAGGAATATTTTCATGGAGGCAGGGCCAGTATCGGGCCATCAAGCACGACAGGCTGAATCGATAATCCCCTGAAGCCTGGCGCGCTCGGTGTCGGCGCGCGTCAGCCACTCACGTCGCCGGCCGAATCTCGCGGATCAGCCCCTCGAGGCTATACCCCAAACGCGGCGCCAGCGCCTCGGCCCGGGCTCTCAAACCGTCAAGGTCCAGCGACTGCTCCAGGTCTGCCGGCACCAGCAAAATCACATTGCCCTCCTTCACAGGCAGTTCCCAGTAATGCCGGTGGTACAACCCGCGCAACAACGCCGCGCCCAGCGGCCTGCCATCATCGGTGGCCCACTGGTTGATCACCAGCCAGCCGCCCGGGTTCAGGTGCTGCTGGCAGTTCTCCAGAAAGTTCCACGCCAGGTGCCCGACCCCAGGACCATGGTCGGTGTACAAGTCAACGAACAGCAGGTCGGCCTTCTCTGCCGTGGGCAGCAGCTCCAGGGCATCGCCGATGCGCACATACAGCCGCGGGTCGTCGTCCAGGCCCAGGTAATCCATGGCCAGGCGCGGCACATCCGGGCGCAGCTCGATGGCCTCGATGTCTTCCAACGGCAGGAACTTCATGCAGGCCTGGGTCAGCGTGCCGGCGCCCAGACCCAGAAACAGTGCACTCTCAGGCAGTTCGTGGCACAGCGCCCCCACCAGCATGGCGCGGGTGTAGTCGTACTCCAGCCAGCTGGGGTCGGCGGTGAACACACAGCTTTGCTCGATCGCATCGCCGAATTCCAGAAAGCGGTAGTCGTCTACTTCGTACACGCTGATGACGCCAAACGCATCTTCCACTCGTGCCAGCAGCCGCTCTTGCCGTTCCGCCGTCATGTCCACCACCCGCCTGCGCAAAAACGCGCATTGTCCGCCAACACCCTTGATGCAACAAGCGCAGCGCCAACTGTTACCATGGCCCATAGCCTACAACCGACAAGACCGAGCCCAAGATGAACCAACCGTGGAGCCCCGACAGCTGGCGTGCCCTGCCGATCCAGCAGCAACCGACCTACCCCGATGCCGCGCACCTGCTGAAGGTTGAACAGACCCTGGCCAGCTACCCGCCGCTGGTGTTCGCGGGTGAGGCGCGCGAGCTGCGCCGGCAGTTCGCCGAGGTCACCGAAGGCCGTGCCTTTCTGCTTCAGGGCGGCGATTGCGCCGAGAGCTTCGCCGAGTTCTCGGCTGCAAAAATCCGCGACACCTTCAAGGTGTTGCTGCAAATGGCCATTGTCATGACCTTTGCCGCCGGCTGCCCGGTGGTGAAAGTGGGGCGTATGGCCGGGCAGTTCGCCAAACCGCGCTCATCTGGCGATGAAACCATTGGCGACATCACCCTCCCCGCCTACCGTGGCGACATCGTCAACGGCATCGGTTTCGACGCCAAAAGCCGCATTCCGGACCCGGAACGCCTGCTGCAGGCCTACCACCAGGCCACCGCCAGCCTCAACCTGCTGCGCGCGTTCGCCCAGGGCGGGTTTGCCGATCTGCACCAGGTGCACAAGTGGAACCTGGACTTCATCGCCAACTCGGCGCTGGCCGACAAGTACCACCAGTTGGCCAATCGCATCGATGAAACCCTGGCGTTCATGCGTGCCTGTGGCCTGGACAGTGCGCCGCAACTGCGCGAAACCAGCTTCTTCACGGCTCACGAAGCGCTGCTGCTGAACTATGAAGAAGCCTTCGTGCGCCAGGACAGCCTGACCGGCGACTACTACGACTGCTCGGCGCACATGCTGTGGATCGGCGACCGCACCCGCCAGCTCGATGGGGCCCATGTGGAGTTCCTGCGTGGCGTGCACAACCCGATTGGGGTCAAGGTTGGCCCGAGCATGAACCCCGAAGAGCTGATCCGCCTGATCGACACGCTCAACCCGGCGAACGACCCGGGGCGTTTGAACCTGATCGTGCGCATGGGCGCGGGCAAGGTTGGCGACCACTTGCCGGGGCTGATCCGCACTGTCGAGCGCGAGGGGCGCAAGGTGCTGTGGAGTTCCGATCCGATGCACGGCAACACCATCAAGGCCAGCAGCGGTTACAAGACCCGCGATTTTGCGCAGATTCTGGATGAGGTGAAGCAGTTCTTCCAGGTGCACCAGGCCGAGGGCAGCCATGCCGGCGGTATCCATATCGAGATGACTGGGCAGAACGTCACCGAATGCATCGGTGGTGCCCGGCCGATCACCGAGGATGCGTTGTCTGACCGGTATCACACCCATTGTGATCCGCGGATGAATGCTGATCAGTCGCTGGAGTTGGCGTTCCTGATTGCCGAAACCCTCAAGCAGGTACGGCGCTGAGCGCTTTTCGCTTTTGATCTTGCTTCTAAGTACGCGGTAGTTCAGGCAACGCAGATTGCGACTTCAGGAGGCCGATTGGAAACCTTGCGGCCATCGCAAACGGACTGTACGCCCGATCAGAACCGGCGCTAAAGCTTTTGA
>NZ_JBJJLR010000072.1:0-19980 GCF_046230975.1 Pseudomonas sp. KCJK9058 | reverse complement strand
GGTACTGCACAGATCTCGAGGGCTGCGCTGTACCTGTGGGAGCGGGCAAGCCCGCGAAGAGGCCGGCACAGACACCACAAAACCTCAGTTTTTCTCCGCCCGCTCGCGCAGCCCTTTCAGGGTATTGAACGGCGCATCCACCACGAACTTGTTGGCCACCATCGCCGGCACGCTACCACCTGGCTCGGTGTGCACCTGGTAGGTCACTTCAGTGCTGTCACCCTTGGGCACCAGCTTCCAGAAGCCTTCGACTTTTGCCACCCGAACAAAACCCTTCTCTTCCGGCAGGTAAGTCGGCTCTTCTTTCAGGTTACGGGTCAGGCTGCCATCCGCCTCCTTGACGGTCGTAATGTGCAGCACGGAATCACGCGGGGTCACCGGCCAAGGCGTATTGAACTGGGTGTAGGTCCAGCTTTGGTCGCCCTCGTGTTTGAGCAGCTTCTGCGACTTGCATTCGTGAATCCACGCACAGGCACCGGCCACGTCTTCCTGCAGCGCCTGCACCTTGGCCAGCGGCGCCTTGATCACGGTAACGCCCTGATAGGCCTTATACTTGGAACCGGCCACTTCGCTGAGGGATACCTTGATCCCGTCCTCGTCCTTGGCCACTTGCCAGTTTTCAGCCCAGGCCACAGGCGACAGCAGAACACCCACACCACACAGCAGTGCAATACGCTTGAACGATCTCATCATGTTTATCCTTGTTGTCGAAGATCCAGCCTGTCACGCCACCGTCATCTGCTCCCACCAGCCAAGAATCCTGATTGCCTCGTCACGATCACTGCCGCACACCTCGGCATCTGCCTTGAAACCACCGCACACCGCCGGCCGCTCAGGCTTGCCGAACAGGTCGCAAAGGTTGGCCGCAGTCAGGTGCAGACAGCGCTCACCCGCCGGCTTGCCATTGGGCATTCGCGGCATCGCAGAAGTGATGGACGGGGCGATGCAGCAGGCACCACAACCCTCACGGCATTGCATGGCTATTCACCAAAATCAGGACTCCCTGGAACAAAACGGGACGAACGTCCCTGGATAGTAACCGCTCAAACAGTCGTTTGAAATTGCTGGCACGATGAAATCTGCTGTGACCCAGCAGTCAGTTCTCGCCTATTGGCGATACTCGAAATCGATGGCAGCGCCCTCCACCTCACGACGGCTATCATTGCGCAGTTGCAGCTGCATTTCGTTGTTGATCAGCCGGCCATTGAGCTGGAACGGGCTGTCATTGGTCTCTGGCTTTTCTGTGAACATGGGTGGCAACAAAGGTTTGCGCCGCTGGATTGGGGAAAGCGTGCCCACATTCGGCTCAAGGTTGTTGACCATCTCGACGGGCAAGCTAAGGTCCAGCCCTGTCTTGGGCAATGGCTTGGCAACCGCTTTGCTGACCGGCTTGTGCGCGGGCTTGGCTGTCGCCTTTTTTGGCACGTGCTTACCCTGAGCCGCCTGAACCTCGTTTGCCGGTTGCGCAGCCAAGGCAGGGGCGACCGGGCAGCAAAACGGCAAAAGGCACACGATCAGAACAAAGCAGCGCAAAACGTTCATGGCAAATGGACAGACTGGCAGGAAAAATGCGTATGCTCCCTGTTCCACAGGCAGCTTGCAAGCCTTACAAAAGCGTAACCGCAGTCTCCCTGCACAACTGCTGCGCCAGCAAACCGAGCGTAATCACAGCCCGCTCGGCCTCCTTATTCCAAGGAATGCCGCAGTTGAGTCGGACACAGTGGTTGAACTGCTCTGTGTTACTGAATATCAGTCCTGGCGCAATGCTGATGCCCTGCTCCAGCGCACGCACATGCAGCTCCTGGGTATTGACCCGACCCGGCAGGCTCACCCAGAGAATGAAGCCGCCTGTCGGCCGGGTCATCTGGGTACCCTCGGGGAAGTGCTGCTGCACTGCCAGCTGATAGGCACTGAGGTTCTTGCGATATTCCTGGCGTATGTAGCGCAGATGCCGGTCGTAGCCGCCATTCTCCAGGTAGGCTGCCACGCCCATCTGCGTCACGCTACAGGCCGAGTGGGTGGTAAACGTCTGCAGGCGCTGAATCTCGTCCTGGTAACGCCCGGCGATCATCCAGCCCACCCGCACGCCAGGGGACAGGGTCTTGGAGAAGCTCGAACAGTAGATTACCCGGTCCAGCCGGTCGAACGCCTTCAGTGCCTTGGTCTTGCCCTGCTCGAACATCAGCTCACCGTAGATGTCATCCTCGATGATCTGGATATCGAAGTCCGAGGCCAGGCGCAGCAATTGCTTTTGCCGCTCTTCGGGAACGGTGCCGCCCAGCGGGTTGCTCAAGCGCGCAGTGAGCACCAGCGCCTTGATCGACCATTGGTTAGCCGCCAGTTGCAAGGCTTCAAGGCTGATACCGGTGGACGGGTCACTGGGTATTTCGATCACTTTCAAACCCAGCAGGTCAGCCAGCTGCAGCAAGCCGTAATAGGTCGGCGACTCGGCGGCGATCAGGTCACCTGGGCGGGTGAGCACCCGCAGCGACATCTGCAGGGCATCGACACACCCATGGGTCACGATCACTTCGCGCGGGTCGACCAGCACGCCGGCATCGCGCATGCGTATGGCGATCTGTCGGCGCAGCGGCTCGAAACCGGGGCTGAACATGTAGCTGAAGGCGCGCGGGCTATGGAAGCGCGTCACCTTGGCGATTTGCTGATGCAGGGCGCGCACTGGCAGGTAGTCGACATGCGGCACAGCAGCGCCAAACGGGAACACACCATCGCGGCGCGCCTCAGTCAGCACCTGCTGGATGATGCTGGCGCGCGTGACCAGGCCGGGGCGTTCCACCCGGGCGATGTCCGGGGTTTGCGCGGTCAAGGCAGGGGTCTGGTGCACGTAATAGCCAGACTGCGGCCGCGCCCGGATAAGCCCTTGGTCCTCAAGATTGGCATAGGCCTGCAACACCGTGGCATGGCTGACGTTGAGCTGGGCGCTCATCTTGCGCACGGAGGGTACCCGCTCGCCTGGCTGGTAGACACCGCGACGGATATCATCGGCCAGTTGCTGGGCGATACGCTGGTACAGCAGCAGGTTGGTCATGTCGACATGCTCGTTATTCTTGTACGGGTCACTGACGGTAGAGAATACCGTAACAGTTGCAAAGTGTACTGGGACAGATTGCAACATAGTCGACAATACAACAGCGTGACCGCTATCGAAACGATTAAACCGACATAAAACGGGCCGCAAAGCAGCCCGTTTCGACAAGACTCAGCGCGCTGGCGCGAGCCGACCCTTGTCATCGGAGAATACGATCTCCACTCGTCGGTTTTGCGCCCTGCCCCGCTCCGAAGCATTGGCCTCGATCGGGTACTGGTCGCCATAGCCCTCAACCTGCAGGCGCTTTTCATCGATGCCCAGGTCCACAAGCATGTCGGCCACGGACTGCGCCCTGTCGCGCGACAGCTTGAGATTCTCCTCGCCCGCGCCAGTACTGTCGGTATAGCCCTCGATACGCACTACCCGGCGCGGGTTGAGCTGCAGGAACTGCACCAGCTTGAGCACAGTCCGGCTGGCCGAGTTC
Organism: Pseudomonas sp. KCJK9058; assembly: GCF_046230975.1. Lineage (NCBI taxonomy): Bacteria > Pseudomonadati > Pseudomonadota > Gammaproteobacteria > Pseudomonadales > Pseudomonadaceae > Pseudomonas > Pseudomonas sp. KCJK9058. Next base: position 16,447 of record NZ_JBJJLR010000072.1, on the reverse strand, counting down.
TTCAGGTCGGCACTGCCGGTATCGAACAGCACATCGCCCAAGGTCATCACCAAGCCACGGTCGGTCTGCTCCGAAGCCAACGCAGCAATCTGCGACTCGACCCACTTGCCCTGCTGCTGCACGCTGGCCAGCTTGGCCTCACGCAAGGCCAGCTGCAGGCGCTGGCGCTCCAGGTCGAGCTTGGCCTGGCGCTCTTGGTTCAGCGCCAGCTTGGCATGCTCGCGGGCAATCTCGCTGTAGCGCTGGCTGAGGTAAGCATAATGCCGCACATCAGAACCGGTGCCGATGTAACTGGACAGGCGCTCGGCGCGAGCCAGCGACTCACCCGCCCGAATCACGTCACGCGGCGCGCTGCGTAGCACATCGGAATCATCTTTGACCCCCTGGAAGGCGACGGTGGCCTCATCCAGCGCGGCACTGCTGCGCTGGCTGGCACAACCTTGCAAACCTGCCGTCAGCGCCAACAATGCCAGTGCAGCCAAAGGCGTACGACGGATCATGGCTGCACCTCCAGTTGCTTGCGCAAGCGCTTGACCCGCGACTGCAGCACCTGCAGCTGCTCTTCGCTCTTCTGGTTCAGCACCTGGGCCTCGGCCAGGCGCGCATCCAGCTCGGCTTGCTCAGCGCGCATGCGCGCATCGCGGTAGTCCTGGGTAAGCATGTTGGCCTTGGCGCGGGCCAGCTTGTCTTCAGCCAGTTTCAGCGTTTCGACCTGCTCAGTGGCGCCGACGGCCTTGGCCTGGTCCAGTGCCTGTTCGGAAATGCGCATCTGCTCTTCAGGGGCCGGGTCATTGGCGCAGCCAGCCAGGCCGAGCACGGCCAGGGCAAGGATTAGTGGTTGGGTTCTCACGCAATCTTCCTAGTGTTTGGGGGCGTCCGCCGGTACCTGCATCTGCGCTTTCCAGCGCTCGACATTACGTTGCAGCACAGCTTCGGATGCACCAGAGATCGGCAATTCTGTCAGTTTTTTTGCCAATTGCCCACGCAACCAGCTGTCATTGCACGCCGAGTTGTGCGACAGCGCCAGGTACAGGCCCGGCCTGTCCACCGGCAAGCCGCGGGCTATCAGGTCATTGCTCATGCCCAGGCTCTGGGCCATGGCCATACCGGAGTAACGGCCAGCCAGCACATAGTCCACCTGGCCGAGTACCAGCTTCTGAAACGCCTGGGTCAGGTTTTGCGCCGGCACCAGCTTGAGCTGTGCCTTGGCGAACGCAGTAAAGGCCGGGGTCAGGCGTGCACGCTCGGACAAACTGCCCTGGTACCTGGCCAGATCGGCCGGGCCATCAAAGGTCACCGCTGCATCATGGCGGGTCCACACCAGGTACTCATTGAGCTGCAACGGCGGATGGATGTAGTCCAGCGCGGTCAGTTGCTCCACCTGCAAGGGGGTGTCGAGCAGCAAGTCCATGCGCCCGCTGCGCACCTCTTCCAGCGCCTGATCACGGCGACCGGCACTCAGCACCTCGACCTTCACACCCAGCTCTCCCGCCACCTGGCGCAACAGGTCAACGTTGGCGCCGATCAGGTGCTTCGGATCTTTCGGGTCTTGCCACGAATAGGGCGGCGCATCAGGGCTGCCGGTCGCCACCAGGCGCTCGCACTTGCCTGCGGCCATGGCCAGTGGTGACACCAACAGCGCCACACATGCCAGCACCCTGCCCGTTCCGCGCAACGTCATCCCTCACCCCTCAAGCCATAAAAAAACCCGACCCTCAAAACGAGGGCCGGGTTCTTTATAAGTGAAGCAGGCGGATCAGACCAGCTTTTCCAGCTCCGGCACCGCTTCGAACAGGTCAGCGACCAGGCCGTAGTCGGCCACCTGGAAGATCGGCGCTTCTTCGTCCTTGTTGATCGCCACGATCACTTTGGAGTCTTTCATGCCGGCCAGGTGCTGGATCGCGCCGGAGATACCGACGGCGATGTACAGCTGTGGCGCAACGATCTTGCCGGTCTGGCCGACCTGCATGTCGTTCGGCACGAAGCCTGCGTCGACTGCGGCGCGCGAAGCACCAACCGCAGCGCCGAGCTTGTCGGCCAGGCTGTACAGGTGCTTGAAGTTGTCACCGTTGCCCATGCCACGGCCGCCGGAAACGACGATCTTGGCTGCGGTCAGTTCTGGGCGATCGGACTTGGCCAGCTCTTCGCCAACGAAAGCCGAAATACCGGCGTTGTGGGCAGCGCCAACAGCCTCGACGGCAGCCGAACCACCTTCGGCGGCCACGGCGTCGAAGCCGGTGGTACGCACGGTGATCACCTTGATGGCCGCGCTCGATTGCACGGTGGCAATGGCGTTACCCGCGTAGATCGGGCGCTTGAAGGTGTCGGCGGACTCGACCGAGATGATCTCGGAGATCTGGTCCACGTCCAGCAGCGCGGCAACGCGCGGCAGGATGTTCTTGCCATTGGTGGTAGCCGGGGCCAGCACGTGGCTGTAACCCTTGGCCAGCTCGACGATCAGCGGCGCGACGTTTTCCGGCAGGACGTGGGCGTAGGCGGCGTTATCAGCCACCAGCACCTTGGCAACGCCAGCGATTTTGGCAGCGGCTTCAGCAACGCCACCGACGTTCTGGCCTGCGACCAGCACGTGCACATCACCACCGATCTTGGCGGCTGCGGCGACAGTGTTCAGGGTGGCCGGGGCTACGGCACCGTTCTCCGGACCTTGTAGAAGGTCAGCGACAACCAGGATAGTCATATCAGATTACCTTCGCTTCGTTCTTCAGCTTCTCGACCAGTTCGGCCACCGATTTGACCTTGATGCCCGCGCTGCGGGCAGCCGGGGCTTCAACCTTCACGGTCTTGTTGGTGGAGGCGAGGGAAACGCCCAGTGCGTCTGGAGTAACAGTCTCCAGCGGCTTCTTCTTGGCCTTCATGATGTTCGGCAGCGACGCGTAGCGTGGCTCGTTCAGGCGCAGGTCGGTGGTGACGATCGCGGGCAGGTTCAGCGCAACGGTCTGCAGGCCGCCATCGATTTCACGGGTGACATTCAGCTTGTCGCCAGCGACTTCGACCTTGGAGGCGAAGGTGCCTTGGGCGTAGCCGGTCAGCGCGGCCAGCATCTGGCCGGTCTGGTTGTTGTCACTGTCGATGGCCTGTTTGCCGAGGATGACCAACTGCGGCTGCTCCTTGTCGACAACGGCTTTGAGTGCCTTGGCCACGGCCAGGGAATTCAGCTCGTCAGCGGCTTCGACCAGGATGGCACGGTCGGCACCCAGGGCCAGTGCGGTACGCAGTTGCTCCTGGGCAGTGGTCGGGCCGACGGAAACGACGACGATCTCGGTCGCAACGCCTTTTTCCTTCAGGCGCACGGCTTCTTCGACGGCGATTTCGCAGAAGGGGTTCATGGACATCTTGACGTTAGCAAGGTCGACGCCGGAGTTGTCCGCTTTGACGCGAACCTTGACGTTGTAGTCGACCACTCGTTTGACAGCTACAAGAACCTTCATGGATTCCTCGTTACTCTCCGGTGAATAGATAGTCGCCTGGGGCAGAGCCCTGCGATGCGCGTGGGTACAAGGGCACCTCTAAAGACGTATCGGGAGACAGCAACTTCACAGTGACCAAACAGTCTTGTTCGGACTCTTGCGACAAATCCTCACGGGTCATTTCCTGTCGTGGCGTGTAAACTCCACTACAAACTGGCCTAAGCCCGCAAAACCCTGCTCCACACCTGGTCTTTAGAGGTGTACCTGCGCCCGGCTGCAAGCCTACGGCGAACGTAAAACCGCTCGTATCTTGACCGTAACACCCATTCCGGTCAATACGGCAAATCGGTCACCCTCCAGCCGCGTTCCTGTGATTTTACTGGCCTGCGGCAAATTCAAACAAACGTTTGTATTGGACCCGCCAAGTGGTGTAGATATAATGCGCGGCCAAGACAAAACGGTGTAGTCCGTCATTTGCCCAGCTACAGTTCCGCCGTTGCGTAGAACCGCTGCGAATGCCCCGCACCCATAAGACAAAGCAACAGCACGAGCCTTGATGAGTAGGAGAGAACCAGTGGAACGCGAATACATGGAATTCGACGTGGTCATCGTCGGCGCCGGCCCGGCGGGCCTGTCCGCCGCCTGCCGCCTGAAGCAGAAGGCCGCCGAAGCCGGTAGCGAAATCAGCGTCTGCGTGGTGGAGAAAGGCTCTGAAGTCGGCGCCCACATCCTCTCTGGCGCAGTGTTCGAGCCCCGCGCCCTGAACGAGCTGTTCCCCGACTGGAAAGCACTCGGTGCACCGCTGAACACCGAAGTGAAGCGCGACGACATCTACGTACTCAAGGATGCCGGCAGCGCGACCAAGGTGCCTGACCTGTTCGTGCCCAAGACCATGCACAACCATGGCAACTACATCATCTCGCTGGGCAACCTGTGCCGCTGGCTGGCCCAGCAGGCCGAAAACCTCGGTGTAGAGATCTACCCGGGCTTCGCCGCCCAGGAAGCGCTATTCGACGACAACGGCGTGGTCCGCGGCATCGTTACCGGCGACCTCGGTGTCGACCGTGAAGGCAACCCCAAGGACGGCCTGTACACCCCGGGCATGGAACTGCGCGCCAAGTACACCCTGTTCGCCGAAGGCTGCCGTGGCCATATTGGCAAGCAGCTGATCAAGCGCTTCAACCTCGACAGCGAGTCCGACGTCCAGCACTACGGCATCGGTCTGAAGGAAATCTGGGAAATCGACCCGGCCAAGCACGAACAGGGCCTGGTGGTGCACACCGCCGGCTGGCCGCTGGACGTGGTGGCCAAGGAAAACACCGGTGGCTCGTTCCTCTATCACCTGGAAAACAACCAGGTGGTGGTCGGCCTGATCGTCGACCTGTCCTACGCCAACCCCTACCTGTCGCCGTTCGACGAATTCCAGCGCCTCAAGCACCACCCGGTGATCAGCCAGTACCTCGAAGGCGGCAAGCGCATCAGCTACGGCGCCCGCGCCTTGGCCAAGGGCGGCATCAACTCGCTGCCGAAAATGGTCTTCGAGGGTGGCGCGCTGATCGGTTGCGACCTGGGCACCATGAACGTGGCCAAGATCAAGGGCAGCCACACCGCGATGAAGTCCGGCATGCTTGCTGCCGAAGCAGTGGCCGACGCATTGATCGCCGGTAGCGAAGGCGGCGATCAATTGAACAGCTATGTCAGCGCCTTCAAGGCCAGCTGGCTGTACGAAGAACTGTTCGCCAGCCGCAACTTCGGCCCGGCCATGCACAAGTTCGGCCCGCTGCTGGGCGCGGCGTTCAACTATGTCGACCAGAACTGGTTCGGTGGCAAGCTGCCGTTCACCCTGCACGACACCAAGCCGGACTATGCCTGCCTCAAGCTGGCCGCCGACTCGAAAAAGATCGACTACCCGAAACCGGACGGCAAGCTCAGCTTCGACAAGCTCAGCTCGGTATTCCTCTCCAGCACCAACCACGAAGAGGAACAACCCTGCCACCTGAAGCTGACCGATCCGAGCGTACCGATCGCCAGCAACCTGCCGCTGTACGACGAGCCAGCCCAGCGCTACTGCCCGGCCGGCGTGTACGAAGTGGTCACCCAGGAAGACGGCAACAAGCGTTTCCAGATCAACGCGCAGAACTGCGTGCACTGCAAGACCTGCGACATCAAGGACCCGGCCCAGAACATCACCTGGGTCACCCCTGAAGGCGCTGGCGGGCCGAACTACCCGAACATGTAAGGCCCCTGCCCTTGCGGCAACAAAAAGCCCCCGGTTCTCATGAGCCGGGGGCTTTTTGTTGGCTGCCATTATCAGGCAGTACGCACTTCCTCAAAGAGTTCTGGATGGCGATCCAGCAGCTTGAGCAGTTTCACCAACGCCACTGGCGGGGTGGTCTTGCCGTTTTCATAACGGGAGAACGCATTGACCCCACCACCGAAGATTTCCCCCGCTTCACGCTGGTCGAGGTCGAACTTTCTGCGCATGGCAGCAATGAAGCCGGGATCGACAACGGCTGCATTGACCTTGCGCTCAAACGCCGTCATCAGATCACTCATACGCTGGGCCTCGTCCATGCCCAGTACCGCCTCGCCACACGTCGGGCAGTAGTCACCAAAGATGTCCGGGATGACGGTCGCCTCACCTTTGTAGCGATACGGCATGTCTCGCGACTGCGCAACCAACTCCGCTCCTCCACATAGGGGACATTTCATTTCAAAGCTCCTTGAAAGATAGGATGAGCAGATCGTCGACCACCGTCAGCTTGAGGTAAACCCTGCCTACGGCGGTTTGCGCCCGATAGACATCCTGCCAAATACGATGATCGTTGTAGCTCGTCATACTTTTATGGAAGTCACCTGGCGATAGCCCGCGGACAACATCCAACATGTCATAGGGACCTAGCCCAAGCGACCGCGCTCCCAGGGTGGCCGCCTGGGTGGTACGTACCTTCCCTTGGCTCAATAGCACTTGCAGCCGATGCAAAGGGCAGTGAGGCGTTCTCTTTTCCATGAGAAATTAACCTTCCAGGTTAAATTTGGCCAATAGGTTATTCCAATAACCCCCGCCCGGAAGGATGACTCAATGCCCCATGCGCGTTACCCGATCATTTGTCGCCACACATGACCGGCATCGGCTCAGCCGCAAACACCAAAGGCTCACGACGCCCGAAATACAGGGCCGTCAGCAGCCCCACCGCGCCCATGATCAGACAAAACCCGACACACACCCATGGGCTCCACGGCATCAGCGCAATCAGTGCCAGCGGCGTGGTACTGGCCCACACTGCGTAGGCTACGTTGTAGGTGAAGGAAATGCCCGATACGCGGATCTGCGCCGGGAACAGCCCCACCATCACCGAGGGCACCACCCCGACCACGCCACAGCTCAACCCCGCCAGCGCATAGGCCAGCCAGGTCATGCCCCACTGCCCCACCAGGCTGGCGTACAACGCGCCAATACCCAGCGGCAGCAACAGGCTATACAGCATCAGCGCGCGCCAGGCACCCACACGGTCGACCAGCAGCCCGGCCAGCACGCAGCCCATGTTGAGGAAGACGATGCCCACACTGCTGAGGGCGAAGGTATGCCCGGCAGTCATGCCGAAACGCTGCTGCATCACCGTCGGCGTGATCACCACCAGCACCACCACCGCCGAGGTCAGCACACAGGTCAGCAACGCGGCTGGGATCAATGCCCGGCGGTGTTCACACAGCACTCGCCGCAGCGGAAAACTCACAGGTTGCTCCTGGCGCGCGCGCAGGGCGAGGAACACCGGTGTTTCACTGAGCCAGCGGCGCAGCCACACACCCACCACACCGAACACCCCACCCAACAGGAACGGGTAGCGCCAGGCGTAATCGAGGATTTCCTGCGGGGTGAACAGTTGCGCCAGCAAGGTTGCGGTCAGCGCCCCCAGCAGGTAGCCGAAAGTCAGCCCGGCCTGCAGAAAGCCCAGGGCATAACCGCGCCGCCCGTTGGGCGCGTGCTCGGCAACGAACGTCCAGGCGCTTGGCACTTCACCGCCTACGGCAGCCCCCTGGAGGATGCGCAAGGCCAACAGGATCAGCGGGGCGGCATAGCCGATGTCGGCATAGGTCGGCATCACCCCGATCAGCAGACACGGCAGGGCCATCATCAGGATGCTCAGGCTGAATACCCGCTTGCGCCCCAGGTGGTCGGCGAAGTGCGCCATCAGGATGCCGCCCAGCGGCCGCGCCAGATAGCCGGTGACAAAGATTCCGAAGCTTTGCAGCAAGCGCAGCCATTCGGGCATCTCGGGCGGGAAGAACAGCTGGCTGAGGGTCAGCGCGAAGAACACGAAAATGATGAAGTCGTAGATTTCCAGCGCGCCACCCAGCGCCGCCAGGCCCAGGGTCCGATGGTCGCCGCGGCTGAACCGGGGCGGGCGAGCGGTATCGATGGCAGTCATGGCAGGGTCCGCAGATCGGCAAAGGGCAAGAGCATAACAAATAGCTGCCCGATTGCCCCGCCGGTGGTACCGCTAGCGGTTGAACACCGTATGCGCAAAGTTGGCTCGCGGCCGTGGCCGCGCTGTACTGGCCGGCAGGGTGCCCGGCAGCGGTAGCCTGCCGACCACCATCGGTGCGTCGATGATTGCCATGAACGTCTCCAGCGCCTCGTTATCGGGCGCCTGAGGCAGGCTCAGGCTGACCGCCTGGCGCTCGGCCTGCGGCACTGCTGGCACTTTCAACTGGCTGGAATGGTAAAGCAGGGCATGCTGGATCTGCGTGCTGACACGGCAGAAGCGCTCCAGATCGACGCCACAATGGCTGGCCAGCTCGATATTGCCCAGCAACAGGTGAAAGGGCTGCAAGGCGCACTGCACCAGGCGCTGCAGCTCCTCGAAGCTGGCCACTGGGGCTATCCGGTAATAGCCCAAACCATTGAGCAACCGCTCCAGCTGCAGGCGCTGGCACGGGTGTGTATCGGCGATGAGAATGCGCAGGGTCTTGTTTACCATGGTCGGACCTAGGCCATTGGGTAATGGGCACGCTCCATGACCATACTGCGCCAGTAACGGCTAATGCCAAGGCCATGCCCGGCAACGGTCTTCTTTGATAGAAGTCGGGAAAGCCGCATAAATCAAGTGATTGACTGACGGAATTTGCATTTGCCTTTAACCTGGCAATCAGGATTCCCATTGCCGCATGCGCACTCGGCAGTGCTTCATGGCATTGACGATGTGCTTTTCCACCAGGCTGCGGGAGATGCCCAGCCGCTCGGCGATCTGCAGATGTGAAAGGCCTTCGATCTTGCGCAGCAGGAAGCATTCGCGGCAGGGGCCGGTCAGTTCGTCAAGCGCCCGCTGCATGAGGGCCAGGCGTTGGTTGAGCTGCAGTTCCTGCGCCAGCGCCGGCACATGCCCGCCCTCATCACTGTCGAGTATCTCAAGCGGTTCGGCCTGACGCACCAGATGGCGACGATGACGGTCGATCACCAGGTTCAGGGCGATACGGTACAGGAATGCGCGCGGATGCTCGATCTGCCCGTTGTCCGTTCGCTCCAGTACCCGCAGGTAGGCATCGTGGGCAACATCCTCTGCCGCCTGACGGTTACCCAAGCGCGCGGACAGGAAACTCACCAACTCACGATAGTAACGTTCCACAAACACACCTGGAATCGTCTGCACACCCACGCTGGGGCAGATGCAGAACTGAGTGATATCAGCGTGCGATCTTACAAAATATAATGATTCTCAGCAACGCACACCTGCGCTGTGCTTACCGTCAACCCGACGCCCGTACAACCTTGAGATTGCGGGCATACCAGGGACGCTGCGGCACCCGTGGTTGCAGCCGGGCAAAGAGGTCTTCGTTGCCATAAATGATGCGCAACGCCAGCTTCATGGTTTCCGGGTCCATTTCGACGCTTCGACCGGGCCGCAAGCCCGGCACCGTCGAACAGCCATGGGTATCGGGACCCAGCCACGGGTCAGCCACCGCCACCCAACGCCCGGGTGCGAACCAGGGCACGCCGTTCACCTGCAAGCGGCGGATCTCACCCGGGTGGACCCGCTCATGGGCTCGGAACCAATCGTCGACTCGGTCGTCGATCCAGCCATGAAAATGCCAGAACACCGGGTTTACATGTGACGAGAACGGGTCGCCAAGAAAATCGTTGCGTGCTTCGAACCAGCGCTCAGCGAAATCACCCGGGGTACGTGCAGCAGGCACCGGCATACCGTTGGACGGGTCGCGCGGCACCGCCGCCCAACGCATGTGCAACCAGTCATGCAGGCCCAGCTCCAGTTCTGAGCCGAACTGCCCCAAGGTCAGCTTGCTCAGATATTCCGGATCACTGTAGCGCGACTCCCAGACCTGAAAGTTGCCGTGGAAGGTATCCGGGCTTTTGATGTCGCGTACCCACTGGGTGTACTCCTGGTCGTCATGGGCCAGCCAGGTCGGTGGCAAGGCATTGCCGTCGTGGTTGTCGAAGTAACGGGCAAAACCGATGCGGTCACGCTCGAGCTCCGGCTGAGGCAGCGGGAACCGCGTCCACGAAGGCAGGTCCTGCAGGGCCCTGGCACTGCCGAGCATGTGCCGGTGCATGAACAGGAAGTCCTCTCCGGAACCGTTGCGATCCTTGTGCCGGCCACGCGCATCACGCTCCTGGCCACGCGGCCCGGGTTGCCAGCCCAAGCCACGCAGGGCGGATTGCTTGTCCTCTTCCAGCTTGTGCCACTTGTCCCGCGATGCGTGCCATAGCTGGTGGAACAGCCGATGCTCCGGCGAAATGAGCCAAGCCAGCAGCTGTGGCGACAGCGGCGTACGTTCGCGAGCCTCCGGGAAAGGCCGCTTCAAGGCCAGGAAGCCATTGTCCAGAACAGGCAGAGACAGGGCGCGGTCCAGGGCCGAGATACGACCATTGAGCGTTGCCGGCCCGGCATTGCCATAGGCGCCCCAGACCTCATCGAGCACCACATGGCATTCATAGCGCGCCTGCCCTGCACCGGGCTCGGTTGAAAACAGCCGCCAGCGCAACATCCCGGGCTTGTCCGTCAGCAAGTCACCCATGACCCGATAACGGGGTTCCTGCTCACTGCGCAGGCGTTCGGCGGTGTCCAGGTAACCTCGCAGCCCCCGGCCATTGCTGGCGACATCCAGAAACAATTCCAGCTCCCCGTCGGGCAAACCCAGCAGTTGGGCATCCTTGCCATGTGCAGTCCAGCGCCAGATGCCCCGCAGGATGTCACCCAGCTGCTGCAGGCGGGTATCGGCCAACTCGACAACAGCCTCGCCAGGCGTTTCCGGAAACGCCTCGGCATCCCGCTGGCGCTGTATATACAGCGCTCCGGGTACCGCTACGCCCGTCAATGCCACAGCAGCGATGAACCCGCGTCGAGAAATCGTCATTGCAACTACCTGCGCCTTCATTGCGGCCATGGAGCACGGCCCGTCCAAGGCTAGAACGTTGTACCTGCACTGAAATTTAACGCCGCGGCCGGGGCGGCTAAATTTCCTCCGTGTCGACTCGTTCACCCCAGGTAGCGACGGCCTCTGTGCCCTCCCTCGACGGCGAACCTACCGAGACCAAGATGACGACACCACGCTGGAAAAAAGCCCTGTACATCAGCCTGGCTGCGGCAGTCGCCGCGGGCGCCGGTCTGGCTGCCTGGTACCATTTCGCGGCCCCTGGCGGCTACTCCCGGGAAGTCGTTCGTCAAGCCAACGACTTGCAGGAACGCATCATCTCGTTCGACAGCCATGTCACCTTGCCGCTGGGCTTCGGCAACGAAGGCAGCGAAGCCGACAAGGACGGACCGGGCCGCTTCGACCTGGCCAAGGCTGCCCAAGGGCGGTTGTCTGGCGCGGCGCTGACCATCTTTGCCTGGCCCGAATCCTGGACGGGCGCAAACAGCCCGCATCGCCCCACGCCAGGTTTCGTCGAGGCCGCCCGCCACACCCAGGAAGTGCGCTACAACGCCATCACCGCAATGGTGCGCGACTTCCCCGAACGCGTCGCCATCGCCTACACCCCACAGGACATGCGGCGCTTGCACGGCGAAGGCAAGTTCGCGGTGTTCCTGAGCATGCTCAATGCGTATGCGCTGGGGGACGATATCGACCAGCTCGACCGCTGGGCGGCACGCGGGGTGCGCATGTTCGGCTTCAGCTACGTCGGCAACAACAGCTGGGCCGACTCGTCTCGTCCCTTACCGTTCTTCAATGACACTGTCGATGCGCTCGAGGGTCTGTCCCCCATCGGCAAGCGCGCCGTACAACGGCTCAATGACCTGGGTGTGATCATCGATGTCTCGCAGATGTCCAGCAAGGCGCTGAACCAGGTCATTCAGCTCAGCCGTACTCCGGTGGTGGCGTCGCACTCGGCACCACGGGCCATGGTCGATATCAACCGCAACCTGTCCGACAAGGAAATGCAGTTGATCAAGGAAAGCGGCGGGGTCGTGCAACTGGTCGCGTTCTCCAGCTACCTCAAGCCGCTCAGCGCGCAGACCCAGGAAAAGCTCAATGCCTTGCGTGCCCGCTACGCGCTGCCGCCACTGGCTGACCTGAACTACGCGCTGATGCCTGGCGACCCGGTCATAGCCGGCTGGCCCGAGCAGAAGGTCGGGCAATATGCCAACGAACTCTATGCAATCCTCGAACAGGAGCCGCCAGCGACCCTGAAGGACTACGGTGATGCCATCGATTACACCGTGCGCAAGCTCGGCATAGACCACGTAGGCATCAGCTCGGACTTCAACGAAGGCGGCGGCATCGACGGCTGGCACGACGCCAGCCAAGCACGCAACGTAACGGCTGAACTCATTACCCGCGGCTACTCCGAAGCCGATATCGCCAAGCTTTGGGGTGGCAACTTCCTGCGCGTCTGGGCACAGGTACAGAGCGCCGCCCGCGGTACCGCCACTTCACTGCGCTAAGCCATTGGGCACCTTTATGAACGACCGCCGCAATTTTCTCAAAAGGGCCGGCATCCTCGCCGCCGGCCTGCCCCTCGCCAGCCATCTGCTACCCGTTGCCGAGGCCGCCACGCCGATACCGAGCGCCGGCAACCAACGATGGGCCGATTTTCGCCGCCTGTTCGAACTCGACCCAAACTATGCGCACTTCGCCAACTTCCTGATCACCTCTCATCCAAGGCCGGTACGCGAAGCCATCGAGGCCCTGCGTGCACGTTTCGACCGTCACCCGGCGCTGATGGTCGACTGGGATGCCCAGTCGGAGTGGAAGCACGAGGCTGAGGTACGCCAATGGGCGGCACGCTACCTGGAGGTGGCGCCACGCCAGATTGCCCTGACGGGCAGCACTACCGAGGGCCTGGGTTTGATTTATGGCGGCATCAAGCTTGCGCCCGGCCAGGAAATCCTGACCACGGTGCACGAGCATTCCGCCGCACGGCAGACCATGAACTACCGCAGCGCCCGCGATGGCAACCCGGTACGCAGGCTACGCCTGTTCGAGCAACCCTGGCAGGTGAGCACCGACCAGGTGCTGGGTACCGTGCGGGCCGCCATTTCCCCACAAACGCGCGTGCTGGGCATGACCTGGGTACATTCGGGCAGCGGGGTGAAACTGCCGGTTGGCGAAATCGGTGCGCTCGTACGCGAGGTCAATCAGAACAGGGACGAACGCGACCATATCCTGTATGTCATCGACGGGGTTCACGGTTTTGGCGTCGAGGACATGCGCTTCGCCGACCTGAACTGCGACTACTTCATATCCGGGACCCACAAGTGGATGTTCGGCCCCCGCGGGACAGGCATCATCTGCGCCGCATCCTCGGCACTGGGGCAGCTGCAACCGAGCATCGCCACCTTCTCGGAAAACGAAGACTTCGCCACCATCATGAGCCCGGGCGGTTACCACGCCTTCGAGCACCGCTGGGCCCTGGGCAAGGCGTTCGAACTGCACCTGCAAACCGGCAAGGCTGCCGTGCAGGCACGCATCCACGCCCTCAACGACTACCTGAAGCAACAGCTGGAAAGCCTGCCTGCCATCGAACTGGTGACGCCGCGCAGCAGCACCCATTCGGCGGGCTTCACCTTCTTTCGCGGCAAAGGCCAGGATGCCGACGCGCTGGCCAGTTACCTGACTAGCCAACGCATCATCGTCGACGCCGTCTCGCGCGATGCCGGGCCAGTGGTGCGCACTGCGCCGGGTTTGCTGAATACCGAAGCGGAAATCGACCGCTTGGTCGACGTACTGCGCCAGCGCCTGCGCGCCTGACAACCCGGGCCCGGCCACACGCGCCCATGCCAACCCTGCACAACGACAACCGACGAGGCTTACCGTGGACCTTCAGCGCATACTCGAAAAACTGTTCGTCAATGCCCATGCCGTCGGCATCGAAGGCGTGTTCCAGTTCGACTTCGGCCAGGGACTCGCCTACTGGTCCGAGGTATGCGCCAACCCCTGCACGGGGGATGGCTGGCATGAGGCTCCGGACGTCACGATCGAAGTGGCTCAAGATGACTTCCTCGGCATCATGGCGGGCGCTGTCGACGTAGAGGAGCTTTTCGCCAGTGGACGCCTGAAAATAACCGGCAACATGGGCCTGGCGACCCTGCTGCCGCAGGTTATCAGCAGCGCGCGGCAAGGCGCGACCACCAGCAAGGCAGCAATGAACCAGCGCTACCCCACGCCAGGACGCTACAGCGAGGAGGTCTCGGCAGCCCAACCCGTGCTGTATGAGGTACAACGCCTGCCACGGGCCGAAATGCCGCCGTCGCGGTTTCACCATGAACACCTTTCAACGGGCGTGCCAGTGGTGCTGAGCGATGCCCTTGGCGACTGGCCGCTGTTCACCATGGGCCGTGACGCTTCGCTGGCCCACTTTGCCGAGCTGCAGGGCATCACCCGGCATGGTGACTACGTGAAGAAGACGTTCTCTACCGACCGCGACTTCCGCGCCACCCCCATGGCCGACTTCATCGCTTCGCTCGACAAGCCGGCCAAGCCCGGCGAGCCGCCCGCCTACATGGGCAACAATATCGTGCCGGAAAAGCTGCAGGCTCTGATCCGCTACCCGGACTACTTCGATCGCCAGCGCTTCATTCCACCGCGCATCTGGATCGGTCCCAAAGGCACCCTTACACCCCTGCACCGGGATGACACTGACAACCTGTTCGCCCAGGTCTGGGGGCAGAAATCGTTCATTCTGGCAGCACCGCACCATCGCGCCGCACTGGGCACCTGGTCAACCAGCCCGAAGGGCGGCCTGGACGGCTGCGATTTCAACCCCGATGCCCCCGACTACGAGCGCTTCCCCGAAGCCCTTAAGGTGCCCTTCCTGCGCGTGGTGTTGCAGGCCGGCGACTTGCTGTTCCTGCCCGAGGGCTGGTTCCACCAGGTAGAGTCAGTGTCCACGTCGCTGTCCGTGAACTTCTGGGTAGACTCCGGACGCGGCTGGTAACCGGCGTGACGGCAACCTGATCTTGATGGGCCATTGGCGCAGGCGATGGGCCGCAATGCGGCCCTGACAAAGGTTCAGACTGCCGCGATCAACGCCTCTGCAAAGCGCTGCGCCACGTCATCGATCTGCTCAGCGCTGATGATCAACGGCGGCAGGAAGCGCACCACCGCGCCATGCCGCCCGCCCAGTTCCAGGATCAACCCGCGCTTGAGGCACTCGCGCTGCACCTTGGCCGCCAGCTCTCGGTTGGCCTGTGGATACCCCAAGGCATCCCGCTCGCCCTGCGGCTCCACCAGTTCGACCCCAAGCATCAAGCCACGCCCGCGTACATCACCCAATTGCGGATAGTCACGTTGTAATTGCTGTAAGTGCTGACGCAGGCGCAGCCCCATGGCCTCGGCATGCTCGGCCAGGCGATGCTCGACCAGGTAGTGGATCACCGCCGAACCCGCCGCCATGGCCATCTGGTTGCCACGGAAGGTACCGGCATGGGCGCCCGGCTTCCAGGTGTCCAGCCAGTCGCGATAGACGACTACCGCCAGCGGCAGGCTGCCACCGATGGCTTTGGACAAGGTGACCACATCGGGCACGATGCCGGCGTGCTCGAAGGCGAACATGCGCCCGGTACGGGCGAAGCCGCTCTGGATCTCATCGACGATCAACGCCACGCCCGCCTGCTCGGTAATGCGCCGCACGCCCTTGAGCCATTCGATGTCGGCCGGAATTACCCCGCCCTCACCCTGTACCACTTCGAGGATCACGGCGGCGGGCAGCGGCACGCCGCTTTCCGGATCGAGCAGCAGGTTTTCCAGGTAATGCAGGTTGGCCTTGACCCCGGCCTCACCACCCAGGCCGAACGGGCAGCGGTAGTCGTAGGGGTACGGCATGAACTGCACGCCGCTGCTCAGCAACGCACCCAGTGGCTGCTTGGGGCCAAGGCTACCCATCAGACTCAACGCGCCCTGGCTCATGCCATGGTAGGCGCCGTGGAAGGCCAGCACGGTGCTGCGCCCGGTTGCACCACGCACCAGTTTGAGCGCCGCTTCAACGGCGTCGGTACCGGTTGGGCCGCAGAACTGCACCTTGGCCTCGCGACGCAGCGCCTCGGGCAGGATGCCGAACAGGTCCTGGACGAAACGGTCCTTGACCGGTGTGGTCAGGTCGAGTGTATGCAGCGGCAGTTCGTCAGCCAGCACGCGCTGGATTGCCTCGACTACGACCGGGTGATTATGACCCAGCGCCAAGGTGCCAGCGCCGGCCAGGCAGTCGATGAACTGGCGGCCTTCGACGTCTTCAACATGGATGCCCCGGGCGCGCTTGAGCGCCAGCGGGATGCGTCGCGGGTAGCTGCGGGCGTTGGATTCCTGCTGTTGCTGGCGTTGCAGCAAAGGCGAATCGGTGAATTCGTACAAGGGTTGCGGCAAGCTGGCCGGTGCAACCTGGGCAAGGCTGGAGGCGGTGGACATGGGTGAATCCTCGCAAGCAAGCGGATGGGCGGTTATCGCTTTGGAAACGCTTGAGTGGGGGGAGGATTTAGCGGTTGTTACTGGATTTTATTTTTGTCTGTGCCGGCCCTTTCGCGGGTAAACCCGCTCCTACAAGGACCGCACCGCCCGTAAGAGCG
>NZ_JBJJLR010000071.1:0-20286 GCF_046230975.1 Pseudomonas sp. KCJK9058 | reverse complement strand
CCTCGAAAATCCAACAACGAAGACCCTGCAAATCCAGAACCAAACTCTTACTACTCCTGACCACCCCACCCCCAACACCCGCGTTAACCTTCATTTAATCAACCCCAGCCAGCATGGCCCCATTCCCAGATCTGCCAAGGCGAAGACATGCGCGTTCTCCTGCTCTTCCTCACACTCCTACTGGCCGGCCCGTTGCAAGCCAACCCGTTCGATGTGAAACCAGACTTCCTGCCGGTTGACCAAGCCTTCGTGCTCACCCACGACCGCCAGGCCGACGGCCAGATGCGCCTGTACTTCCAGATCAAGCCGGGCTACTACCTGTACCAGAAGCGCCTGAAGTTCGATGGCCTGCCCACCGAGCAGCACCCGCAACTGCCACCGGCACTCAACCATCACGACGAGTTCTTCGGCGACAGCGCGGTGTACCGCGACCAGCTTGAACTGCTATTGCCTGCCAACGCCCAGGGTCAGTTGCGCCTGGGCTGGCAGGGCTGCGCCGACGCCGGCCTGTGCTACCCGCCGCAAACCACCTCGATCGACTTGGGTGGCAGCGTAACGCCGGCCGCCGAGCAAGCCAGCGACCAGGCCCTGGCCAGCGGCCTGCAACAAGGCCACCTGGCCTGGAGCCTGCTGGCGTTCTTCGGCCTTGGCCTGCTGCTGGCCTTCACCCCCTGCTCGCTGCCGATGCTGCCGATCCTTGCCGGGCTGGTGCTAGGCAATGGCGCCAGTGCCCGGCGCGGCTGGCTGCTGGCCGGGGTCTATGTGCTGAGCATGGCCCTGGTGTACGCCGGGCTGGGGGTGGTTGCTGCCCTGCTGGGTGCCAGCCTGCAGGCCTGGCTGCAGCAACCCTGGCTGCTGGGCAGCCTGGCGGGGCTGTTCGTGCTGCTGGCACTGCCGATGTTCGGCGCCTTCGAACTGCAACTGCCTGCCGCCCTGCGCGACCGCCTGGACCGCGCCGGGCAAGGTACCCGTGGCGGCAACCTGTATGGCGCGGCATTGCTCGGGGCGTTGTCCGGCCTGTTACTCGGCCCGTGCATGACTGCGCCGTTGGCCGGTGCGCTGCTGTACATCGCGCAGAGCGGCGACGTGCTGCAAGGCGCGCTGGTGCTGTTCAGCCTCGGCCTAGGCATGGGCGTGCCGCTGCTGTTGCTGGTAACCCTGGGCAACCGTTATCTGCCGCGCCCGGGTGCGTGGATGAACCGGGTCAAGGGGGTGTTCGGTTTCGTGTTCCTGGCCATGGCGCTGTACACCGTGCGCAGCCTACTGCCTGCTACCTTGCTGCTGGCACTGAGCGGCGCCTGGCTGATCGCCTTGGCCTGGGCTGCCTGGCCAGCCCTGCAGCGGCTGCCGGCGTTGCGCGCCGTACCGCTGTTGGGCGCGCTGTGGGGCGGCCTGTTGCTGGTCGGTGCGGCAGCAGGCGGCGACGACCTCTGGCAGCCACTACGCCCGTTCGCCGGGGGTGGCAGCACAGCGGCCGCTGGCCAGCATGCCGAGGACAGCTTCGTCACCGTCAGCCGCCCCGAGGACCTGCAACGTGAGCTGGACGCGGCCAAGGCCCGCGGCCAGTGGGTGATGCTCGACTACTATGCCGACTGGTGTGTGTCGTGCAAAGTCATGGAAAAACAGGTGTTCGCCCGCAGCGACGTGCAGACCGGCCTGGCCGGCGTGCACCTGCTGCGCCTGGACGTGACCGCCGACAGCCCGGCCAGCAAAGCCCTGCTGCAGCGCTACCAGGTACCCGGCCCGCCCAGCATCATCTGGATCGGCCCGGAAGGTGAAGAACGCCGCGCGCGGCGCATCACCGGTGAGGTGGACGCAGCAGCGTTCCAGCAACACTGGGGCCAGACCAGGAGCCAAGGCTGATGCTGACCGTAACACTCGGGCCACTGACCATGGCCCTCAACCATCTGCTGATGCTCACCGCCCTGGTGATCGCCAGCGTGGTCGGCTGGTGGGTCGCCCGACGTGGCGGCGAGAGCCCGGAATCGGCGCTGTTCAACCTGTTCCTGATCGGCCTGCTGTGTGCCCGCGCCGGCTTCGTGCTGGCCTACTGGCCGATGTACCGGGACGACCCGCTGCAAATCATCGACATTCGCGATGGCGGCTTCCTGTTCTGGTCGGGCCTTGCCGGCATCGTGCTCGGAGCCCTGTGGCAGGGCTGGCGCCACCCCGGCCTGCGCCGCCCGCTAGGCTGGGCGCTGTTCAGCGGCGCACTGTTCTGGGGTCTGGCCAGCCTCGGCGGCCACCTGTACAGCAAAGGCACCGAGTTGCCCGACCTGAGCCTGCGCAACGCCGGCGGCCAGGCCGTGGCATTGCACAGCTACCGCGGCAAGCCGCTGGTCATCAACATCTGGGCCACCTGGTGCCCACCGTGTCGGCGTGAGATGCCCGTGCTGCAACAGGCACAAAGCGATTACCCGCACGTGACCTTCCTGTTCGTCAACCAGGGCGAAACCCCGGAAAACGTCAGCACCTTCCTCGCCACCACCGGCCTGAGCCTGACCCACGTGCTGTTCGACGGCACCGGCCTGCTGGCCCAGCGCGTCGGCTCCATGGCCTTGCCCACCACCCTGTTCTACGACGCCAACGGGCGGCTGGTTGGCAGCCACCTGGGCGAGCTGTCCCGGGCCAGCCTGCGCCACGCCCTGGAACCTTTCGACCGGGCCCTTGCGCCCGCCCCTGCCGCACAAGGAAACTGACATGCGATTGACTGCACTGCTGCCCCTGTCCCTGGCCCTGCTGGCCGCCCCTGCCCTGCAGGCCGAAGAACTGCCCAAGGCGGTTCAGCAACTGCAAGCCAAAGGGGCCGTGATCAAGGGCAGCTTCGATGCGCCCAACGGCCTGCGCGGTTATGCCGCCGAGTACCAGAACAACGCCCTGGCCCTGTACCTGACCCCCGACGGCAAGCACGTGCTGGTCGGCAGCCTGTTCGACGAGCAGGGCAAGGACCTGAGCGCCGAGCCGCTGCAAAAGCTGGTATACGCGCCGATGAGCAAGGAAATCTGGGCGAAAATGGAAAAGACCGCGTGGATCGCCGACGGCAAGGCCGACGCGCCGCGCAAGGTGTACCTGTTCAGCGACCCGAACTGTCCGTACTGCAACATGTTCTGGGAACAGGCGCGGCCGTGGGTAGAGTCGGGCAAGGTGCAGTTGCGCCATATCATGGTCGGCATCATCCGTGAGGACAGCCCGGGCAAGTCGGCGGCGCTGCTGGCGGCGAAAGACCCGTCCAAGGCACTGCAACAGCACGAGAAGGCCGGCAAGGCCAGCACCCTGAAGGCGCTGGAACAGGTGCCAGAGGCTGTGCAACAGAAGCTGGCGGCGAACATGGCGTTGATGGAAGAGATGGGGTTGCAGGCGACCCCGGCCATTTTCTATCAGGATGAGCAAGGCAACCTGCAAAGCCAGCAAGGGGCACCACGGCCGGAGATGCTTGGGAAGATTCTGGGCAAGCGCTAGTGCATGTGGTGGGGCACAGATCGAGCGCTACGAAGCAGGTGACGCGGGGCATGGCACCGGCTACGCCGGTGTTCGCGGGTGAACCCGCTCCTACGGGGCTCGCGCTAACGGCTGGATTTTGCGCCAGGCATGTGATCGCAAGGCCTGCGCGGTCGGGCGTAGGAGCGGGTTTACCCGCGAAAGGGCCGGACCTGCTGGCCAATTTCCACCAGGCGTTCACCGTTGACGCCGCCACCGTATTCGCGGGTAAACCCGCTCCTACGCTGATCGGGGGTGGAGACACATTGGTGATTGGACGCAGGCCGTTCTTTCGCAAGCAGTAAATCTCCCGGCCCGGCAAATCTACCCCGCGCAGATTTCAATCTGCCACTCAACAAATCTAGCAACAATTATTCGGCACCCCCTGTCGTTAAACATCGTCTGCTTGCTTCCCTTACTCAAATCCCACACACACGCACAACAAAGAACACTCGGGCGCTCACAACAGAGCGTTCGAGCATTAAAAACAGAAATTTCTTACACAATTAGAAGAAAAAATAAACCCCAAAAAACATTATCAGTTTTAAGTAAGACCCTTCTGAAGAATTTTCCCACAAAAATAGCTTTAAACCGAACACTCCAATATCACGTCCAACCACGCCATCCCCACCGAAAGATTGACTTGAAACAGCCGAACGCCTAAACCTCCATACCCATACATTTCAGACCACGCCAAAAACCAGGAGACACTCATGAAAAATCAATATGGCATTAGCCTCATGGCATTGGCTTCGACACTCACTGCGAAATCAAATAACACGCAACCATGACACCAAAATGGTCTACTCATGAATCCAAACCACTGTATCCGCAGCGCAAAAAAAATCACGACAATCACAAAAATCTTGACCACTGAGCACTTGAGGGAGCCCACATCGCTTCTTTGGTCAGCGCTGGCCCCTTGCATACTCTTCATCATCACCCAGCCAACGCATGCAGCCTCGACCTATACCGCTTCAGCCGCCTGGTTCTACTCATACATCTCTGCCACCCTCGCGTTCTTTGGATTCAGCTTCTACCTCATCGGCAGAAGGGAAAGTGGCTTCACGCGGTCCTTCATCTACCAACACGGTGCAATCAAGCTATTCCTGACGGCCCATACACTCAGCTATTTATTATTGAGCTCACTGTACGCCACACTATTTTACCTCTTGACCAAACCCTTGCGAGGTCACTACTCACTCCCTGAATTCCTCTATCTGATGGCATGCTTTTACACCAGTTACCTCATGTTCACCTGTATCGGCCTGGGGATCGCTGCGCTGCCGATAAAATTCAGCACGGCCAGCACCCTTTTTTCGCTCATGTCATTTCTCATGCTGGTCTCCGGATACAACGGCGCCACAATGGGGCACGATGCTTCGCAGGCGCTAACGCTGATCAACCCGCTCTTTTTAAGCGCGCAGATCTTCCATGGCGAAATGCCCCTTCTCAACAGTTTTCTGATTGCACTTTCGGCCTCTGCAGCCTCGACATACCTGACTGGAAGGTATTTCAGAATTCAACCCATATGGAGCCGATACTGATGGACATTTTAACTATAAACAACCTTCACTTCGGATACACCGGAAACCCGCTGCTGAACGACATTGAACTCACTATAAAAGCGGGGGAACTGGTCGGTATTCTGGGCAACAACGGAGCCGGAAAGACAACCCTTTTCGACCTCATCTGTAAAATAAAGAAGCCGACAAAAGGTGCCATTTCCAATTTATCCAGGCGTCAGGCCTATTTGACCCAAATCCTTACACCGCCCCCATTACTGCGTATGAACGAAGCGGGCAAGCTTATCACCAGCCTAACCCCCAACGCTTCCCCAGATCACACAGAGATTCTCTCGAAACTAGCCAAATGGTCCCCATCACTGTCCAGGCGATATGCGGAAATCGCCAAGAAAAAGGCCGCCAATTGCAGCTACGGTGAAATTCGTAGCTACTTCACGCTGACCTTGTTGCTTTTAAACAGTGACTTGATCATTCTCGACGAGCCAACGGCTGGCGTAGACCCTGAATTTCGACATTATATATGGCTCGGTATAAAAAGCGCGTGCGCGGAAGGTGCGAGCGTGCTGATATCTTCTCATTACACAGAGGAAATCACGAAAAACTGCCAGCGCTTTTATATGCTCGCAAACAAACGACTGGAAGCATTTGACAGTGGTGGACAGTTCATGGAACGCCACCACGCCAAATCGCTGGATGAAGCCTTTATCAATGCCTCGATCTAGTGTGATGTTTCAGAAGTACCACCGAAAAAATCATGGCTCGAGCGCTCGTGCCGCACGAGCGACTGAGGCGAGAATGTCCTCTGCTTTCTTGTGCCATCGGAATGGCTTCGGGTTCTGGCTGTACGTTTCCAGGTAGTACTCAATCGAAACTTCCAGATCTTTGACGCTGACATGTGCCTGTCGCTTGGTCCACTTCTCGCTCAACGTTGAGAAAAAGCGCTCGAACAAATTCAGCCAAGAGGCCCAAGTGGGCGTGAAGTGGATGTTTGTAGCGTGGACGCGCTGCAAGCCAGGCCCTGACTTTGTCGGTCTTGTGTGTGTCATAGTATCCATGATCAGATGAATAGGCACTTCAGCGGGTACCGACGTATCAGTCTCTCTGGTTTATCCGCGAGTACGGGCGAAGCCTGTGCCATCCAGCGCGCCACACTTGAGCATCGCGCAATTATTGAACCTATCATTTTTGCTAGTTTTTATTACCACTCTGAAATGCAACACTTAAAGCAGAGTGTCAAGCCTGGAGAATATCGCCATATCGACTGCCACGCACATATTCAAGAAGAACAGCATGACCCACGCTATTGCCTATTCGCCATATGGTTATTGCCCCCCTGCGCCAATGCAGATGACTGCTACTGGATTTAATGGGGAGCGATCTGACCCAGTAACTTATAATTATGCACTGGGCGCTGGCTATCGATTTTTTAACCCAGTCTTGATGCGCTTCACTTCTCCAGATGCTGTGAGTCCTTTCGGATCTGGAGGTCTTAACCCATACTGTTATTGCCTGTGCGACCCGATAAATTTATCTGATCCAGATGGGCGAACCCCAACGCAATCCTGGAACATTGTAAGACTGCGAACCAAATATCCAAACATAAACAAAAACCTGTCAAGATCTCAAATAAACATTCAGGAGCTTAATGAAAATATCACTAACCATAGAATAACTTGGGGAAAACGACATGAGTTTGGCTCGACCCGTTCGCTAGCAGCCAGCCCATCCGTTGATGAAATTCCACCTGGGTGGGACCGTATAGGTGTTCACAGTTCTTCAACCACTAATAAAAAGAGCTTACTGAGAGCGCTTGATCCGAAATTTATAAACCCAAGAGGGGAGCCTCAGGAGCTTGGGCGTGGATTTTATGTTGCAGTGGATTCGTCGTGGCCGATGCTCGGTTCCGGCAACAAAAGACAATCGTATAATGTATACACCCCAAATATGGCCCGCCTCACACCTGGGAAGCATTTCGACTTTTCGCATGCCGCCATGCAACCTTATGAAAACATGCAAATTGTTATTCGGGAATCGGCATATGACTTATTTATCGTCCGGGAGGCGCGTGTTGGACCGATAGTGCGGCCTCGACCTTATGAGGCGCCATTTTAAAAGTTTTTGGGGCATTCGTTTAATGGGTAACACTGGTCTGTCAAGGCTTCCCGCATCAAGTCAGCATAGGCCGTCTGACCCGGGCTGAAATAGACTTGGGTTCAGCCATATCCAGCAAGCGTATTATGCGACTTCCTCAGGTACTTTGACCATGTGAAAGGGGCGCCAAGCGCCCCTGCCCATCACAGCCCCTCCAGTTCCGCCATCAGGTCACTGAGCCGGTCGATCTTGTCATCATCCAGCGCACTGCCCTGCAGCCCCTGGACATACTCGGCCAACGCCTCCACCGTGCTGCACTCGAACATCGCCCGCAGCGGCACGTTCAGCTGTAGCTGCTTCTGCACCCGCGAAGCGATCTGCGTGGCCAACAACGAATGCCCGCCCAGCTCGAAGAAGTTGTCGTGCACCCCCACCCGCTCGGCTTTGAGCACATCGGCCCAAATACCCGCCAACACGTCCTCCAATTCATTGCGTGGCGCCTGATAGGCCTGACTGTACTGGCCGCCGATGTCGATGGCTGGCAGGGCCTTGCGGTCGAGCTTGCCGTTGGCGTTGTGCGGCAAGCTGTCGAACCAGCTCCAATGCAACGGCACCATGTACTCCGGCAACTCGGCACGCAGTCGTTGCTTGACCTGCTCCAGCAACGCGGCATCGGCACTGACGCCTTGGTGCGCCACCAGGTAGCCAACCAGATGCTTGCCGTTCACACCCTCCTGCACCGCCACGGCAGCATCGCGAATTTCCGCCTGCTCATGCAGCCGGGCCTCGATTTCGCCCAGCTCGATGCGATAGCCGCGAATCTTCACCTGATGGTCGATGCGCCCGACGTACTCCAGCACACCGTCCGGGCGTTGCCGCGCCAGGTCGCCAGTGCGGTACAGGCGTTCGCCCGGCGCCCCGTAAGGGTGAGGGATAAACGCCAGCGCCGTGCGCACCGGGTCACCGACGTAGCCACGGCCTACACCCGTACCAGCCACGCACAGCTCGCCCACCGCACCCAGCGGCACCAGCGCCTGGTCCTCGCCGAACAAGTACAACCGGTTGTTATCGGTGGGCGTGCCGATTGGCAGGTAGCTGCCTTGGGTCGAGGCGGCATCGACGCGGAAGAACGCCACGTCATCCGAGCACTCCGCCGGGCCATAGGCATTGACCAGGCCGATCTGCGGGTAACGCTGCAGCCACTGCGCCGCCAGCTCCGGTGGCATGGCCTCGCCGGTCGGCAGCATCCAGCGCAGGCCGTCGAGGGCCTGGTGGTCGCTGGCCAGCATGCCCTGGATCAGGGACGGCACGCTCTCCAGCACGGTGATGCCGGTGGCCTGCACGTGCGCCAGCAGGCCTTGCGGGTCGTGGGCGATGGCATTAGGCACGATCTCAACCTTGGCGCCGAACAGTGGCGCAGCCAGGAACTGCCAGACCGAGATGTCGAAGCTTTGCGAGGCGGTCTGGGCAATCACGTCCTGCTCGCTCAGCGCCAGGTAAGGCACCTTGCTCAGCTGGTTGTTGAGCATGCCGCGCTGCTCGACCATCACCCCTTTCGGCAGGCCGGTCGAGCCTGAGGTGTAGATCACGTAGGCGAGGTTGTCCGGGCCACTGTGGATGCCCGGGTTGTGGCTTGCGATCGGGTTGGCCTGGATGTCTTCCCAGACCAGCAGTCGCGGCCGCAGCGCAGTTTCCAGCTCACCGAGCAACTGCCGCCCCTGCTCGGCGCAGGCCGCGCTGCACACCAGCACTGGCGTGCGGCTGAGCTGGATGATGCTTTGCAGGCGCGCCGCCGGCAGGCCCGGGTCCAGCGGCAGGTAGCCGGCGCCGGCCTTGAAGCTGCCAACGATCATGCCCAGCAGCGGCAAACCACGCTCGGCAAGCAGTGCCACTGGCTGGTCCACGCAGACCCCGGCAACCACCAGCGCATGGCCCAGGCGGTTGGCCGCCAGGTTCAGCCCGGCGTAATCATAGGATGCCTCCAGGCAGCGGGCCACGGTACGCTGTGGATGCGCCACGACCTGCGCTTCGAACTGTGCGATGTAGCTCTGTTCCAGCGGATAAACCCGCTCGGTCCGGTTGCAGTCCTCCAGCAGGAAGCCTTGCTCCTGGGCGCTCAGCAGCGGTAGCTCGCTCACCTCCCCTTCAAAACCTTGTACCAGCGCCAGCAGCAGGCGCTTGAACTCGGCCAGCAGGCGCTCGACGGTCGGGTAGTCGAAGTAGCGCTGGTCAAACGACAGGTGCAGGCCCAGGTCATCACCCGGGTAACACACCGCCGTCAGCGGGAAGTTGGTGTGGGTACGGCCCGAGTCGGAGCTGGCGTTCAGGTGCTGGGCGTGATCGAGCACGGCGGTTTCAACCGGCGCATTCTCGAACACGAACAGGCTGTCGAACAGCGGCTGGCCCTTGGGCAGCTCGCTGCACGCCTGGATCGCCACCAGCGGCAGGTATTCGTACTCGCGCAGTTCCATGTTGCTTTGCAGCAGGCCCTGCAGCCACTGGCGTACGCTGCAGCGCTCGCCAGCGATGGGCAACTGCACGCGCAAGGCCACGCTGTTGATGAACAGGCCGACGGTGCGCTGCATCTGCGGCATGCTCACCGGGCGACCGGCCACGGTCACGCCAAAGGCCACATCGCGGTCGCCGCTGTAACGCGCCAACACCAAGGCCCAGGCCGCCTGGGCGAAGGTGTTGACGGTGAGCTGATGAGCCTGGGCCAGTTCACGCAGACGCACACCATCACTCACCTCCAGGCGGGTGTAGCAGTCGCCGACGACCATGCCGCTACCGGCGTGGTCATGCCGCAGCGGGCGGTCGCTAGGGATGGCTGTGGCACGTTCGAAGCCGGCCAGGTTGGCCTGCCACCAGGCGCGTGCATCGTCCAGGCCCTGGCGTTGCAGCCAACCGATGTAATCGCGGTAACGCGGCGGCACCGGCAGTTGGGCCTGACGGCCTTCGCCAAGGGCCTGGTAGACCTCGAAGAAATCGTTCATCAACAGCGAGCGGCACCAGGCATCGATAAGGATGTGGTGGTTGCTCATCATGAACCAGTAGCGTTCATCGGCCACGCGCACCAGGCGCAGGTGGAACGGTGCCTCGCTGAGCAAGGCAAAGCCGTCCTCGCGCTCCTGCTTGTGCAGGGCCTGCAGGCGCTGCTCCTGGGCATCGTCGGCAAGGCCGCGCCAGTCCTGGTAGTCCACCGCCAGGTTGCCCGGCTTGTGGATGATCTGCAGCATCGCCTCGCCGCTGTTCCAGCTGAACGATGCGCGCAACGCTTCGTGGCGCGCCACCACCGCCTGCCAGGCCTGGGCGAAACGCTCAGGGTCGAGGGCGCTGTTGATGCGGTAGCGGTCCTGCATGTAGTACAGGCCAGTGCCCGGCTCCAGCAGGGTGTGCAGCAGCATGCCTTCCTGCATCGGCGTCAGCGGGTAAACGTCCTCGATCTGCGCGGCCGGGACCGGCAATGCGTCGATCTGCTCCTGAGTCAGGTGCGCCAGCGGGAAGTCCGATGGGGTGAAGCTGCCATTGCCATCGGCCAGGCAATGCGCGACCAGCGCCAGCAGCTCCTGACGATAGGCCTCAGCCAGACCCGCGATGGTCTGCTGGTCGTAGCGCTCGGCGCTGAAGGTCCAGCGCAGTTGCAGAGCACCGCCATACACCTGGCCATCGACGCTCAACCAGTTGGGCAACGGCGCATCGAGGTCATGCGCCAACCCGGCCGGGGCCTCCAGGGGCTGGAACAAGGTTGTACTGTCGAACTGCTGGTCGAACTGGCCCAGGTAGTTGAAGGTGATGCGCGCCTGCGGCAAGGCCGCCATCTGCTCGCGCCCGGCGGCATCCGCCAGGTAGCGCAGTACACCGTAGCCCAGGCCCTTGTGCGGTACATGGCGCAGTTGTTCCTTGATGCGCTTGATCGAACCGGCCCGCGCCGCGTCGTCTTCACCTGGCAGCGGACGCAGGCTCAGTGGGTAGGCATTGGTGAACCAGCCGACGCTGCGGGTCAGGTCCATGTCTTCGAACAACCCGTCACGGCCATGGCCTTCGAGCTGCACCAGCACTTCTTCATCGCCGCTCCAGCGGCACAAGGCCCGCGCCAGTGCAGTCAACAGCAGGTCGTTGACCTGGGTGTGGTAAGCCGCCGGGGCCAGTTGCAACAGCTGCCGGGTTTGCTCCACGTCCAGGCCGATGGCCAGGGTTTGAGCGTGGCGATGCAAATTGCCGCCCTGCGGATGGTCGCACGGCAATTCGCGACGCACACCGCCCAGCTGGCCTTGCCACCAGGCCAGTTCGTCACGCAGCGAATCGCTGCCGGCGTAGCTGGCCAGGCGCGCGGCCCAGTCGCCGACGGCGTGGGTCTTGGCCGGCAGAGGCTGGCCACGGTAAAGCGCCTGCAGGTCTTCCAGCAGCACCCGCCAGGACACGCCATCAACCACCAGGTGATGAATCGCCAACAGCAACCGCTGAGTGCCCTGCCCGTCACGCACCAGCAAGGCGCGCAGCAGCGGCCCCTGTTGCAGGTCCAGGCTGCGCTGCACGTCAGTGTAGAGTGCCTGACAATCATTGAAATCGGCGACAGTGGCGCTCCACAGCAGTTGCTCGGCGCCAGGCTGCACGTACTGAGCCTGCCAGCGGCCCTGGGCGTCGCTGAAGCGCAGGCGCAGGCTGTCATGGTGCTGCACCAGCGCAGCCAATGCCTGTTCAAGGGTGGCCTCAACCAAGGGTTGGCGTACCTCCAGCAGCACGGCCTGGTTCCAGTGTTGCGGCTGTGGCACGTCACTGTCGAAGAACCAGTGCTGGATCGGCGTCAACCCGGCCTGGCCCTGGCGCAGCCCCTGCTCCACCGTGCTCACGGCTTCGCTGAGCTGAACCACAGCTGCCAGGGTCTGGATGGTCTGATGCTGGAACAGGTCGCGCGGGGTGAATTGCAAGCCGGCCTGCCGGGCGCGGCTGACCACCTGAATCGACAGGATCGAGTCGCCCCCCAGCTCGAAGAAGTTGTCCTGCACGCCGACCCGGGCAACGTTGAGCACATCGCGCCAGATCTGCGCCAGCTGTGCTTCCACCTCACTGCCAGGGGCCTGATATTGCTGGCGCGCCTGCTCAAGGTCCGGCAATGGCAGCGCACGGCGGTCGAGCTTGCCGTTGCCCATCAGCGGCAGGCTGTCGAGCAGCACCAGGTGCGCAGGCACCATGTAATCGGGCAGGTGCTGGCGGGCATCGGCTTTCACCGCTTCGCGCAGCAGTTGTTGCGCGTCGCTACCGGCGGTGGCCTGCCTGCACACCAGATAGCCCACCAGCTGCTTGCCGCCCGGCAAGTCCAGCGCCAGCACGACGGCCTCGTCGACTTCCTCGTGCGCTTGCAGGCGGCTCTCGATTTCGCCCAGTTCGATGCGGAAGCCGCGGATCTTTACCTGCTGATCAGCACGGCCAACATACTCCACCAGGCCATCGGTACCCAGGCGTACCAGGTCGCCGGTACGGTACAGGCGCCCGCCATCGGCACTGAACGGGTCGGCGACAAAGCGCTCGGCAGTGAGGCCTGGCCGGTCGTGGTAACCCTGGGCCAGGCCGGCGCCGCCGACATACAATTCGCCAATGCCGCCTTGCGGCAACAAGGCCAGATCCTCGTCGAGGATGTAGGCCGTACGGCTACCGATGACGCGGCCGATCGGTACGCTGCCAAGGTCTGCTGGCAAGGCCTCTGGGGCCAGGCACGCCAGCGGCATAACCACGGTTTCGGTCGGGCCGTACGCATTGAAGAACTGCTGCGGCGCAAAGGCCTGGCGGATACGCTGCAGGTGCTCGCCGGTCAGCGCCTCGCCCCCGGTAATCACCAGGCGTACCGGCAATTGTTCGCCCCGCCCGCCCAGGTACTGCGCCAGCTGGCTGCCGTAGCTGGGGGTAAAGCCCAGAATGCTCACCTGCTGCTCGCGCACCAACTGGCAGATGTCCTCGGCGCCCCACTGCCCCTGGGCGCGCAATACCACGCGCGCGCCACACAACAGCGGCACCCACAGGCGCTCACTGGCAGCGTCGAAATTGATCGAATAGAAATGCAGCTCGCAGTCATCGCTGCGCATGCCGAATGCAGCGATCACCGCCTGGCAGTGCATGGCGAACTCGCCATGGCTGACTACCACGCCCTTGGGTTTGCCGGTAGAGCCTGAGGTGTAGATCAGGTAAGCCTGGTGCTGCGGCAGGCTGAGGTTGTCCAGCGGCGCATCGCTGTAGGCCGCCAGGCTGGCGGCATCGTCTTCCAGGCTCCAGCTGGCCACGCCTTCAGGCAGCTCGCCCAGGGTGTGCAGCAGCGCACGCTGGCTGAGCAGCAAGCCGATGCGACTGTCTTCGATCATGTAGCGCAGGCGGTCGAGCGGGTACTCGGGATCGAGCGGTACATAGGCGCCGCCGGCCTTGAGGATGGCCAGCAGGCCGACGACCATTTCCAGCGAGCGCTCCAGCGCCAGGCCCACGCGCACCTGCGGGCCGACACCCCGTTCGCGCAGGGCACGCGCCAGGCGGTTGGCCTGCTGGTCGAGCTCGGCGTAGGTCAAGTGCTGGCCGGCGAAGGTCAACGCGCCAGCCAGTGGCGTGCGCGCGGCCTGGGCGGCGAACAGACCGTGGAGGGTCTGGCCAAGGTCGAAATCGTGTTCGCCCTGCAATTGGCCTGTAAGCACTTGTTGCTCGGCACTGCTCAGCATTGGCAGTTCGCACAGGCGGTGTTGCGGGTTGTCGAGCAAACCGACCAGCAGTTGTTGCCAGTGCTCGGCCATGCGCGCGATACGCGGCGCGTCGAACAGGTCGCGGCTGTAGGTCAGGCAGCAGCCCAGCCGGCCGTCCAGATCGGTCACCTCCAGGTACAGGTCGAACTTGGTGGCGCTGGCATCGTTGACCAGGTAATCCACCTGCATGCCGGCCAGCGTGCGGCTTTGCTGGAAGGCCCAGCGCTGCACGTTGCACATCACCTGGAACAACGGGTTGTAGGCACTGCTGCGTGGGGGCTGCAGGGCCTCTACCAGTTGGTCGAACGGCAGGTCCTGGTGCGACTGACCTTCGATGGCAGCCTGGCGAATCTGCTCCAGCAGCGCGCTGGCGGTCATCTGGCCGTCCAGCTCGCAGCGCAGCACCTGGGTGTTGAGGAAAGCGCCGATCAGGCCTTCGCTTTCCGGACGGATGCGGTTGGCCACCGGCGCGCCGATACGCAGGTCGCGCTGGCCACTGTAGCGGTGCAGCAAGGCGGCCAGGGTGGCGGTCATGGTCATGAACAGGGTCAGGCCGCGCTGGCTATTGAAAGCATGCACGCGGGCCACCAGTGCCGGATCGAGTTCGAAGCGGTACAGCTCGCCACGGTGGCTCTGGACTGCCGGACGCGGGCGGTCGGCAGGCAACGCCAGCACCGGGTGCTCGTCGCCCAGGCGGTGCTTCCAGTAGGCCAGTTGACGAGCACCCTCGCCGCTTTCCAGCCATTGCCGTTGCCACACGCTGTAGTCCAGGTACTGCACCGGCAGCGGCGCCAGTGGCGACTCGCGGTCATCGACAAAGGCTTCGTACAGCTCGCCCAGCTCGCGGGCGAAGATGTCCATGGCCCAGCCCTCGGTGACGATGTGGTGCAGCGTCAGCACAAAGAAGTGCTCGCGCTCGTTGGCCTTGACCAGGCAGGCGCGCAGCAGCGGCCCCCGCTCCAGGTCGAAGGGCTGGTGCGCCTGGTCGTCGGCCAGTTGTTGCAAACGTTGCTGGCAGGCATCGTCTGACAAAGCGCTGAAGTCTTGCCAGTCCAGATGCAGGCCGCTGTCTTCGGCCACGCACTGGTACGGCACGCCGTCGATGCTGGGGAACGTGGTGCGCAAGGTTTCGTGACGCACGATCAGCGCCTGCAGCGCACGCTCGAAGGCGTCCACGTGCAGGGTGCCGCGCAGGCGTGCCATGCCGCCGACGTTGTACGCCGGGCTGTCCGGCTCCATCTGCCAGAGGAACCACATTCGCTGCTGCGAGTACGACAGCGGCACCGCCTGACGGCGGTCGACACGGGCGATTGCACCTTGCAGATTGCGCTCGCCGGCCGCGCGCAGGCGGGCGATCTCGGCACAGAAGGCGCCCAGCTCGCTGGTTTCGAACAGGGCCTTGAGCGGCAGCTCGACATCGCAGGCCTGACGGGTGCGCGAAACGATCTGAGTCGCCAGCAACGAGTGGCCACCGAGGGCGAAGAAGTCGTCCTGCAGGCCAATGCGCGGCAGATTCAACACGTCGCGCCAGATGGCCGCGACCTGTTGTTGTAGCTCGGTTCGTGGCTCGACATGCTCACGCTGCTGCCACACTGGGGCAGGCAGTGCCTTGCGGTCGACCTTGCCGCTGGGGCCCAGTGGCATCTGTGCCAAAGGGATGAGTTGCGCCGGCACCATGTAGGCTGGCAATTGCTCAGCCAGCACGGCCAGCACCTCGGCAGGCTGAGCGCTGCCACTGTAATAGCCGACCAGTTGCGCGCCAACGGCGTCCTTGTGTATCAGCACCAGCGCCTGTTCCACACCCGCCTGTGCCAGCAGGCAGGCCTGCACTTCCTCGGGCTCGACGCGGAAACCACGCACCTTGACCTGCTGGTCGAGGCGGCCAAGGTATTCCAAGGCCTCCAGCTGAACCTGCCAGCGCGCGCGATCGCCACTGCGGTACAGACGCTGACCATTACCGTCGGCCTGGGGTACGAAGCGCTCGGCAGTGAGGCCGGGGCGGCCCAGGTAACCACGGGCCAGGCCCGCGCCACCGAGGTACAGCTCGCCCGGCACACCGGGGGCGCTCAGTTCCAGCTCATCGTCCAGCACGCGGCACAGCACATTGCCCAGCGGGCGGCCGATGGGCGAGCGCTCGCCGTCCGCCACCTGGCAGCGCCAGTGGGTGACGTTGATGGCGGTTTCGGTTGGGCCGTACCGGTTGTGCAGCTGCACCTGCGGCAGCACCTGCAGCAAGCGGTCACGCAGCGCGGCGGACAACGCTTCGCCACCCGAGAACACCCGGCGCAAGCTACTGCAGGCACCTGCCTGCGGCTCCTGGACGAACACCTGCAACAGCGGCGGTACAAAGTGCAGCGTAGTCACCCCATAAGCCTGCACCAAGGCAGCGATACGCTGTGGGTCGCGGTGTTCACCAGGGCCGGCGAGCACCAGCTTGCAGCCGGTGACCAGCGGCCAGAAGCATTCCCACACCGAGACGTCGAAACTGATCGGCGCCTTCTGCATCAGCACGTCGCTGTCATTCAGCGCATAGGTCGTCTGCATCCACTGCAGGCGCTCGGCCAACGCCGCATGGGTATTGCCTACGCCCTTGGGCTGCCCGGTGGAGCCGGAGGTATAGATAACGTAGGCCAGGTTGTCGCCGTGCAGGTGCAGGCCGGGGGCATGGCTGGGCCAGCTGTCCAGGTGCAACTGGTCGAGGGCAATGGCGCTGACACCGTCGACCTGCGGCAGCTTGCCCAGCAGGCTGCTGTGGCTCAGTAGCAACCGGGCGTCGCAGTCGGCCAGCATGTAGGCCAGGCGTTCGGCAGGGTAATCGACATCCAGCGGCACGTAGGCACCGCCAGCCTTGAGAATGGCTAGCAGGCCGACCAGCAATTGCGGTGAGCGCTCGATGGCAATGGCCACACAGGTATCGGGGCCGACGCCTTTGTCGCGCAAGTAGTGGGCCAGGCGGTTGGCTTGCTGGTGCAGCCCGGCGTAATCCAGGCTGCCCCCGTCCCAAACCAGGGCGGTGCGCTGCGGCGTCAGGCGTGCCTGCTCATTGAGTTGTTCGACCAACAGGTGCTGCGCTGCGGCGGCCGGTGCCTGGCCCCAACCCAGCAGCTGCGCACGGCCGGGCTCATCCAGCAGTTGCACGTCGCCCAGCGCCTGCTGCGGCGTGGCACACACCTGTTCCAGCAGCGCCAGCAGGTGATGGGCCAGACGTTCGACGGTGCTGGCTTCGAACAGCTCCGCGGCGTAGTCGAAGGCCAGGCTCAGGCGGCCCAGATGGTCCTCCTCACTGTGCAACTGCAAGTCGAACTTGGCTTCGCGGCTGTGCCACGCCAGCTCTTCGGCCAACAGCCCTGGCAGGCGCCGCAGGGCTGACAGGTCGCGTTGCTGGTGGTTGAACATGACCTGGAACAGGCCCTGCTCGCGCGCATCGGGCAGGGCTTCGACAAGCTGTTCGAAGGGTAGGTCCTGATTAGCCTGGGCTTGCAACGTGGCCTGTCGTACCTGGGTCAGCAATTGGGTAAACGAGTGACGGCCATCGAATTGCGCGCGCAGCACCTGCGTATTGATGAAGAAACCGACCATGCCTTGGGTTTCCAGGCGCGGGCGGTTGGCGTTGGGCACGCCGACGCGGATATCGGCCTGGCCGCTGTAGCGCTGCAGCAGCGCCTGCCAACCTGCCAGCAGGACCATGAACAGGCTGGCCTGCTGCTGGTGGGCAAGGCCCTTGAGCGCTTCGCCAAGCCTGGTCGGCACCTTGAGGCTGAAGCGCGCCGCGCTGTGTTCGCGCTGGCTGGCGCGCGGGTGGTCAGTGCAAAGGTCGAGCGCCGGCAGCTCACCACCAAGGTGTGCCTTCCAGTACTGCAACTGGCGCTCGGCTTCACCGTCAGCCAGCCATTGCCGCTGCCAGCTGCCGTAGTCGGCGTAACCCAGGGGCAGCGGCGCCAGGTTGGCCTCCAGGCCTTGGCAGCGAGCGGCATACAGCTTGGCGAACTCTTCGAGCAGGATGTTCAGCGACCAGCCATCGGCAACGATGTGGTGCAGGGTCACCCACAGCTGATGCTCTTCGTCGCCCAGGCGCACCAGGGTTACCCGCAGCAGCGGCCCCTGGGTGAGGTCGAACGGCTGGCGAGCCTCGGTTTCACGCTGCGCGGCAACCTGCTCGGGCGAGTGCCCTTCAAGGTCCAGGCGGTGCAGGCTGAATGGCTGCTGCGGCAGGATACGCTGCAGCGCCTGGCCATTCTCTTCGCTGAACACGGTACGCAGCGATTCATGGCGCGCCACCAGTGCCTGGAAGGCCCCGTGCAGAGCGTTGATATCCAGCTCGCCACGCAGGTGCAAGCCGGCAGGAATGTTGTAGGCCGCTGATTGCGGTTCCAGCTGCCACAGCAGCCACAAGCGGTTTTGCGCCAGCGACTGGGGCAATGCCTGGGCGCGCGCCAGCGTGGTGATGGCTGCGGTGGCTGCGGCGCCATCGGCGATGATCTGTGCCACGGCCTTGCTGTAGTCGGCCAGTACCGGCGCCTCGAACAGGGTACGCAGGCTCAGGTCGATACCCAACTCATCGGCCAGGCGCGCTGTGGCCTGGGTGGCGGCGATGGAGTTACCGCCCAGCAGCAGGAAGTGGTCGTCCGCGGCCACCGCCTCTACCTTGAGGATGTCGCGCCACACAGCGGCGATGCGTGCTTGCAGGTCATCGCCAGCGGTTGCACGGGTACCGGCTTCGCTCACCTCAGGGAAACGGGCATAGCAGTCCAGGCTGCCATCGTCCATGCGCAGCCGGCAGGCAGAGCGCTGCAACTTGCCGCTGGAGGTCTTCGGCAGCGCGCCGGGGTTCAGCAGCAGGACCACGGCCGGGGCCTGTCGGCAGGCGTCGGCGACGACCTGGCGCAGGGTATTGATCAGGTCCTGGGGCTTGAGTGCCTTTTGCACGTTGCGGCTGATCTCCACCGCGACACCGATGCCCTCCTCGCCTTGGTGCTCGACGGCGAACACTGCCACACGGCCTTTGCGCAGCACCTGGACTTCACGCTCGAGGGCTTTTTCCAAGTCCTGCGGGTACAGGTTCTGTCCGCGCACGATCAGCATGTCTTTCAGGCGCCCGGTAACGAACACCTCGCCGTCACGCATGAAGCCCAGGTCGCCGGTACGCAGCCAGGTCTGGCCGTCCATTTCGACGAAGGTTCGAGCGCTGGCTTCTGGGTTGCGCCAGTAGCCCCGGGCGATGCTCGGGCCGCCTGCCCAGATTTCCCCCACCTGGTTATCGCCCAGCACTTGCAACTGTTGCGGTTCGACAATGCGTACCGCGTGCCCCGGCTGCGGGAAGCCGCAACTCATCAGCACGCTGCCAGTGCCGGGTTCGGCGCGGTTGGCGGCGAAGGCTTTGGCATCCAGCTCAAGCGCGGCGATACCCTGGCCACGACGGCTGCCGCTAACGAACAGGGTGGCTTCGGCCAGGCCATAACTGGCGAAGAAGCTCTGCGGGTCGAAGCCACAGGCCTGGAACTTGTCGGCAAAGGTGGCCAGGCTGTCCTGGCGGATCGGCTCGGAGCCGGAATAGGCCACGCGCCAGCGGCTCAGGTCGAGCCCGGCCAGCGAAGCCTCGCTGACCCGCTCGCTGCACAGGCGATAAGCGAAGTCGGGCCCGCCGCTGATGGTGCCACCGTATTCGCTGATGGCCTGCAACCAGCGCAATGGCCGGGCCAGGAAGTACCCCGGCGACATCAGCACGCAAGGCACGCCACTGAAGATTGGCTGCAGCAGGCCGCCGATCAGGCCCATGTCATGGTACAGCGGTAGCCAGCTGACGATCACGTCGTCGGGGTTGAGGTCGATGCCAAAGCCTTGGCGGATCAGCTGCTCGTTGGCCACCAGGTTGCCATGGCTGACCTGCACCCCCTTGGGCAGCGCGGTGGAGCCGGAGGTGTACTGCAGGAAGGCGATGTCATCGCGTTGGAGCTCGGGCGCGTGCCAGCTCGAGGCCAGCAACGGGTCCAGGCCATCCACGGCAAGCAGCTCGGGCGCGTTATCTGCCGCCAGTGCCTCCAGGCCGTTCAGGTTGTCGTGCAGTGCCGCCACGGTCAGCAGCAGGCGCGGCTCGGCATCGGCGATGATCGACAGCAAACGCACCTGGTGATGCTGCCGCGCGGACTCCGGCGGATAAGCCGGCACTGCGATCACGCCCGCATACAGGCAGCCAAAAAACGCCGCCACGTAGTCTGGCCCGCTAGGGAACAGCAACACGGCACGGTCACCGAAGCTGGCGCGCGCCTGCAAGGCAGCGGCGATGGTGCGTGCACGCTGGTCGAGGTCCCGGTAGCTGAGCACGGCCTGCTCGCCGGGGGTGTCGGCGAGAAAGCGCAGGGCAATCCTGTCCGGGGTCTGCGCGGCGCGTTGCGCCAGGGCCTGGACCAGCGAGAGCGGGAGTTCGAAGGCGTCCGTCATGGGGTGTTCCTGCCAGTGTCTGTTAGGGCGTGCCG
>NZ_JBJJLR010000070.1:0-20542 GCF_046230975.1 Pseudomonas sp. KCJK9058 | reverse complement strand
GCGGTGCCGGAAGGCGAAGGCCTGCGGCCAACGCCTGACCGCGTACGGGAAACCGTATTCAACTGGCTGGCACCCTACATCGAGGGCGCCCGCGTGCTGGACGCCTTCACCGGCAGCGGTGCCTTGGTGCTCGAAGCCCTGTCCCGTGGGGCCGAGGATGCCGTGGCGCTGGACAGCAACCCTGCGGCCATCGCCAACCTGAAGAACAACCTCGAAATCCTGCGCTGTCCCCGCGGGCAAATTCTGCAAACCGACGCCCTGCGCTACCTGCAAGGCCCGGCCAAGCAGCAGTTCGATGTCGTGTTCCTCGACCCGCCGTTCCACCAGGACCTGCTGGCCAACACCTGCAACATGCTGGAGCAGCATCAGTGGCTGAGCGAGCAGGCTTGGGTCTACACCGAAAGCGAAGCGGCACCCTCGACCTTGCAACTGCCAGGCAACTGGCGCCTGCACCGCGAGAAGAAGACCGGCCAGGTGCACTACGCACTCTGGCAGCGGGGCTGATTACCCGCCGGGTTGCGTGTACTTAGTTACCGCACCCCATCTGCGCCATGGTTGAAGCTGCTCCTTCATTTCCTGAAGGAGCAGTTCAACCATGGCCGAACACCCCTCCCCGCCGCTAATGGCAGGCTCGAAAGGTTCTTTTACCCTCGCCAACGGCCTGCACGTCTGTCTGCGTGAAGACCACCGTGCGCCACTGGTCAGCGTGCAGCTGTGGTACCACGTAGGCTCCAGCTACGAACCTGAAGGCCACACCGGCCTGTCCCATGCCTTGGAGCATCTACTGTTCGAGGGCAGCAGCAAGCTGGCGCCTGGCCAGTACTCAACCCTCATGACCCGCTTGGGCGGCGACCCGAATGCATTCACCTATGCGGATGCCACGGTATTTCCGCTCACCTTGCCAACCCGCCACCTGGAAATTGCCCTGGAGGCCATGGCTGATGTCATGGCCAGTGCCACCCTCGGCGATACGCCCTTTGCTCGGGAACTGGCAGTGGTCATGGCTGAGCGGCGCGAGGCAGTGGACAACAATCCTTGGGCATTGGCACTGGAGCATCACGACTTGCTGGCTTACGGCAATAGTGGCCATGGCACGCCTGTCATTGGCCACCTGTCAGATCTGGAGAGCCTCACTCCAGCCGCAGCCCGTACCTGGTACAAGACCTGGTATCACCCCAACAATGCCACCCTCGCCGTGGCCGGCGACATCAGCCTGCTACAACTGCAAACCTTGGTGACGCGCCACTTTGCGGCGATCCCCGCCCATCGCTTGCCGATGCAGCCCTTACCCACAGGGCCCTCCTCCCAGGGTCGGCGTTTTCAGACGCTGCGCCTGGCAGGCTTGCACAATGGCGCGATCATAAGCTTCAAACTACCCAGCCAGCGTACCGCGCAGTCTGCCAGGCAGGCATACGCACTGCGTCTACTTCCCGATCTGCTTGCCAACGGCTACAGCAGCATCCTCCAGCGCAGGCTGCTGCTGGACGAACCCATCCTGCAATACATGAAAGCGACCTATGAACCCTGGCAGCGCGGTGACAGCCTGCTGACCCTTTACGCGTTCTGCAGCCCACACGTAACCCCGGAGACCGCGGCCGAGCGGCTGATGCAGGAAATCGAAGCGTTTCGCCAATCAGCGCCAGCCAAGGAACACCTGCAACGTGCCAAGGCTCGTCTGCTAGCCAGGCTGATTTTCGAACGGGACGACATTGCCGAACAGGCCCAAACCATGGGTAAACAGGCCGCCTGTGGCTTGCCGGTTATTTCGCTCGAGGAAGAACAACAGGCCATCGAGACCGTGACAGCCGAGCAGGTAGGCCTGGCTGCCTATGAATTCCTCACCGATTCCCGTGCAGCCTTCACGTTCACGCACCACAAGGAAAGCGCTCATGACTGACTCAACGACCCTGCAACAGCCTGCCAGCGCCAACAACCTCTACGGCGGACTGCTCTCTGCCCAAGGACTTGACCTGAACCAGTTCGAAACCATCCATACACCGGTTCAAGCGTGGAAGACGACTACGGGCACGGACGTCAAATTCGTTGAAGCACGTGAACTGCCAATCGTTGACGTGATACTACGGTTCAAGGCCGGCACTACGCAGGACACTCTGTACCCTGGCCTGGCAGCCTTGACGCTCTCCATGCTCGATGAGGGTAGCCAGGCCTACACGGCTGCCCAGCAGGCTGAGCACCTGGAGCGCCTGGGCGCGGTCATGGAAAAACAAGTACGTCTGGAACATGCGACGCTGCGCCTGCGCAGCCTTAGCCCTCCTTCTTTGCTCGACCCGGCCTTGGCGCTGCTCACCGACCTCGTGGCCCACCCTGTCTTCCACCCAATGGCCCTGACCAAGATCAAGCGCCAGTTGCTGCAAAACCATGCATCGCGCGAGCGGCTACCCATTTTCAGAGCACGTAGCGAAGTCTTCCGCCACCTGTTCAACGGGCATCCTTACGGCAACCCTCTGGGCAGCACCGCTGAAGGTATCGAGGCCATTACCCCTGAGGACTTGCGGTCATTCCACCAACGCGCCTACTGCGCCAGCAACCTTGAGATGGTCGTGGTAGGCGACCTTTCCCTTGCACAAGCCCAAGCCATCTCACAGCAGATCTGCCAGGCCCTGCCGCAAGGCTGGTCGGCCACCGAACTGCCGGCAGCTCCATCGGCCCCCGGCGCGACGATAGCCGTCGAACAGGCCGGTGCCAGCAGTGCGGTCCTGCTGGCACTGCCCATAAACGTACCCGCCAACGATCCGGAGTTTCTGGCCCTGACCTTGGCAAGTGCTGTTCTGGGAGAGGGCCTCGAGTCGCGCTTGATGGTGGAGTTGCGCCAACGACGCGGCCTGACCTACGGCGTGCACACGCATGTATTGCCATTGACTGCAGGCGGCCTGTTTACCGTCGAGTGGGAGGTTGCGCCCGAGCATGTGCAGGGCTCGCAGGCACTGGTAGAAGCCCTGCTGCAGGCGTTCATCGACCAAGGGCCCACCCAGGTGGAGCTACAACTGGCACGCAAACAGTTGGAAGGGCAGTTGCTGCGAGGGATCGCGCAGAACAGGCAACTGGCAACATTGCTGACGGAAGTAACCCATCAGCGGCAACCTGCCGATCATCTCGACACGTACAGCGCCCGTATTGCCGAGCTTACCCCGGCAGATGTCCGAGCCGTCATGCAGCGCCGGCTGGCCCTGAGCCGCAAGGTACTTGTCAGTGTCGGACCAGGCGTTCAGCAACAGCCGCTGCCAGCCCCCGACCAATAGCGCAGGTACTGTGGCGCTGTTTCGTGGCAAGCTAGCAAGGCACATCATGAGCCACCCAGCATGCCCAGCCACAACGCCACATTCCGTCCGGCCATCGGCCTGTCCAATCCCCACCTGCAGACCCTGTGGGGGCCACTCTGGCGCAAGCTGCCTGAGCTGCAGCGTGACCGCGAACGACTGTGGCTGGCTGACGGCGACTTCATCGACCTGGACTGGCATGGCCCGCACCAACCCCATGCGCCACTGGTACTGGTGCTGCATGGGCTGACCGGCTCGTCTCACTCGCCCTACGTGAAAGGCTTGCAGCAAGCGCTGCAAGGTCGCGGCTGGGCCAGCGTGGCAGTGAACTGGCGGGGTTGTTCAGGCGAGCCCAACCTGTTGCCGCGCAGCTACCATTCCGGCGCCAGCGAAGACCTGGCGGAAATTGTCAGCCATCTTCGCGCCCAGCGCCCGCTGGCGCCGCTGTATGCAGTGGGTTATTCGCTGGGTGGCAATGTATTGTTGAAATACTTGGGTGAGAGCGGCGTCGCCAGCCAACTGGAGGCAGCGGCTGCAGTTTCGGTGCCCTTTCGCCTGGACCACTGTGCCGACCGTATCGGCCAAGGGTTCTCCAAGGTGTATCAGGCGCATTTCATGCGCGAGATGCTGGCGTATGTTCAGCTCAAGCAGCGGCACTTCCACGACCAGGGCCAGCATGAACAGCTGGCGACACTGGAGCGCCTGGGCCAACTCACCAACTTGCGCACATTCTGGGACTTCGACGGTAAAGTCACTGCACCGCTCAATGGCTTTCGCGATGCGCACGACTACTATCGTCGCTCATCCAGCCACTTCTTCCTTGGCCAGAACCGCACGCCAACGCTGATCATCCATTCCAGCGATGACCCCTTCGTGTCCAGCCACAGCCTGCCGACGGCCCGTGAACTGTCACCACAAACCCGCTTCGAACTGCATGACCGCGGTGGGCATGTGGGCTTTGTCGATGGCAGCCTGCGAAATCCGGGGTACTACCTGGAACGACGGATTCCGCAGTGGCTGGTGGACGGTAGCTAGCGCTCGAATGCGTAAAGGCTGCGCGCTCCCACAGAGATTTAACCCGATCTGCTTACTCGCCGGTGGCCACAGCATGCTGCGGGTTGTTGATCCACTCGCTCCACGACCCCGCATACAGCTTGCCCAGCGGATACCCCGCCAGGGCCATTGCAAACAGGTTATGGCAAGCGGTTACCCCAGACCCGCAATAAGACACCAACTGCTCCGGCGTCCGTCCACCCAGCTTTTCGGCAAAACGCTGCTTTAGCTGATCCGCCGGCAAAAAACGCCCGTCAGCCCCCAGGTTGTCGGTAAACGCCGCGCACTGGGCCCCGGGAATATGCCCTGCCACCGGGTCGATCGGCTCCACTTCACCGCGAAAACGCGGCAAGGCACGCGCATCGATCAAGGTCAGGTCTGCACTACCAAGGCGCTTGCCCAGATGGTCGGCATCGATCAGCAGCTTCGCGTCAGGTTCACCACTGAAAGTGCCCTCACGTTTGGGCGGCGGGTCCAGGCTCAACGGCAGGTGCGCCGCGTGCCAGGCCTTCAGGCCACCGTCCAGAATCGCCACACCGCTGCGCTTGCCCAGCCAGACCAGCAGCCACCAGGCGCGAGCGGCAAAGGCGCCGGGGCCGTCGTCGTACAGCACCACCTCGCTGTCGTTGTTCAGGCCCCACTCTCGCAGGCGCTCGACCAGCCGCTGGGCATCGGGCAACGGGTGGCGCCCGGTGCGCCCCTTGCTCACCGGCCCGCTGAGATCCCGGTCCAGGTCGGCAAAATGCGCCCCCTCAATATGCCCCTGGGCATAGCTGCGCTGGCCATAGTCCACATCCTCGAGGGCAAAGCGGCAGTCGAGGATCACCAACTTGGGCGAGCCCAGACGCTCGGCCAACTGCTGCGGGGTGATCAATTGCGCAAGGGGCATGACAATCTCCTGATCGATGGCACTAGGGCCCTGGGCTAGTGCTCCAGGGCCTGGTTGAACGGTACATGGAATTCCTGACACAGCGCGTCCACGGCAGGACGGGCATTGTCGGTGACGAAACCGAGCTCCAGCACCAACACCTGATAGACGCCGCGCTTGAAGGCTTCTTCACCCAAGTGCGCGGAATGTTCACGCGTGGTGCTGAGAAAACGTACCCATGATGTCAGCACGATCCAGGCATTGATGGTCAGCGATTCGATCTGCGCCGGCACCATGGCCAGGATCCCTGCCTCGACAAAGCCGCGGTAGATCGCCTGGCCCTGGCGCAGGCAGCGTTCGGAAAAACGCCGGTAACGGGCGGCCAGTTCGGCGTCGCTGTC
The DNA here is from genome assembly GCF_046230975.1 of Pseudomonas sp. KCJK9058. Lineage (NCBI taxonomy): Bacteria > Pseudomonadati > Pseudomonadota > Gammaproteobacteria > Pseudomonadales > Pseudomonadaceae > Pseudomonas > Pseudomonas sp. KCJK9058. Next base: position 14,942 of record NZ_JBJJLR010000070.1, on the reverse strand, counting down.
CAGCAGATGCTCCAGGTCACGGTGCAGGAAGCGGTAGTTCCACATCGCCGCCAGCAAGGCCTTGAGGTAGAAGCGCTTGTCTTCCACGGTTGCCGCGCGGCCCTGCGGCGGGCGCAGAAAGCTGTCCACCAGCGCTTCGTACTGGCTGAACAACAGGGCAATGATCGCCTGCTTGTTGGGGAAGTGGTAATACAGGTTGCCGGGCGAGATTTCCATGTGCGCGGCAATGTGGTTGGTACTGACGCTGCGTTCGCCCTGCTGGTTGAACAGCTCCAGGCTGTTCTGCACGATGCGCTCTCGGGTCTTCATGCGCGGGGCCATGCTCAGCTCCCAGTCTGCGGGCTTTCATCAAAGGTTTATCTTACGGCGTATTACAGATGGAATGCACCGTTGAGCGGCATGGAAAAATTCGCACCATGGTACAAATTAGAGTATAGGCTCTAGGCAACCCCGGCCCGGACTCGACACCACCATGAACTCGCCCAGTGCCTTGCCCCCTCTGCAATTCGACCTCGACCTCGCAACGACGTTCGCGGCCCAGCGCCAGGCCTTTGCCGGTAACCCGCTGCCACCAGCGGCGCAGCGGCGCCAGTGGCTGAAAAGCCTGCGTGAAGCCTTGCTGAGCAGCCAGGCAGGACTGATCGAAGCCATCAGCCAGGATTTTGCCGGGCGCAGCGCCGATGAGACCTTGCTGGCCGAACTGCTACCGTCGGTACAGGGCCTGCGCCACGCCGAAAAGCACTTGCAAAGCTGGATGCGCACCCGCCGACGCCGCGTCGGCCTGGCGTTCCAGCCGGCCAGCGCACAGGTGCGCTATCAACCCTTGGGCGTGGTCGGCATCATCGTGCCGTGGAACTACCCGCTGTTCCTCGCCATCGGCCCGTTGACCTGCGCCCTGGCCGCCGGCAACCGGGTCATGCTCAAGCTAAGCGAGGCCACGCCCGCGACTGGCCTGGCCCTACAGCAACTGCTCGAGCGTGTGTTCCCCACAGACCTGGTCAGCGTTGTGCTCGGTGAGGTCGAGGTGGGCCAGGCCTTCGCCCGCCTGCCGTTCGATCACCTGCTGTTCACCGGTGCCACCAGCGTGGGCCGCCAGGTGATGCAGGCTGCCGCACACAACCTGACCCCGGTCACCCTGGAGCTGGGTGGCAAATCCCCCGCTATTGTTTCTGAGGATGTGCCGCTGGACAGCGCCGCCGAGCGCATCGCCTTCGGCAAGACCCTCAACGCCGGCCAAACCTGTGTCGCCCCCGACTACGTACTGGTGCCGCGCGAACGGCTGCCCGCCTTCAGCGACGCCTACCAGCGCGCCGTGCACCGCCTGTACCCGCGTATTGCCGACAACCCCGACTACACCGCCATCATCAACCCGCGCCAGTTGCAGCGCTTGCAGCACCTGCTGGACGATGCCCGCGCCAAAGGCGCGCAAGTACTCGACTTGTACCCAGGCGAAGCCCCTCAGGGCCGGCGCCTGCCTCCACACTTGCTGCTGGACGTGAACGACAGCATGCAGGTGATGCAAGACGAAATCTTCGGCCCGCTATTGCCGTTAGTGCCTTATGACGGCCTCGACCAGGCCTTGGCCTACATCAACCAGCGCCCACGCCCACTGGCGCTGTACTTCTTTGGCTATGACCGCCGCACCCAGGAGCATGTGCTGCGTCACACCCACTCCGGCGGTGTGTGCCTGAACGACACCTTGCTGCATGTTGCCCAGGACGATCTGCCCTTCGGCGGCATCGGCCCTTCAGGCATGGGCCACTACCATGGTCATGACGGCTTCCTCACCTTCAGCAAGGCCAAGGCGGTACTTGCCAAACAACGCTTCAACGCCGCACGGCTGATCTACCCGCCTTATGGCAAAGCCTTGCAGCGCCTGGTCTACAAACTGTTCATCCGCTGAGGATCGCACCATGCACCGCCGCGACCTGCTGCGTTTCAGCCTCGGCGCCAGTGCTTTTCTGGCGGGTGCCAGCCTGTTGGGGTGCAGCGTGCAAACAGCCGCGACCGGCTATCAGGTACTCCGTGACGACGACCTGCCACTGCTGCGTGCGCTGATCCCGGTGGTCCTGGCCGGTACACAGGCCACCGAGGCGCCGGTGTTGCGCAGCCTCGACAACAAGCTGGCGGCGTTGTCGCCGGAAATGCTCAAGCTCACCCGGCAATTATTCGACGTGCTCAGCCTGCCGCTGACTCGCGGCCCGCTGACCGGCGTCTGGGGCAGCTGGGGCCAAGCTGGCGCCACACAAGTCACGGCGTTCCTGCAACGCTGGCAGGACAGCTCGCTGAACCTGCTACGCATGGGGCACGCCTCGTTGCTGCAACTGCTGCAAATGGCCTGGTACGAACGCCCCGAATCCTGGGCAGACTGCGGTTACCCGGGCCCACCGAAAATCTGAAAACAACAAGAGCATCGCCAATGCCTGTCCCCGACCCGTTTCGCCAAGGCCTCGAACGCGGCTGGATCACCCACGACGCCTCGCGCCTGGAGCACGACCTGTTTCTGGAGGCCGACATTGCCGTGATCGGCAGCGGTGCCGGCGGCGCCACCAGCGCGCAGATGCTCAGCGCTGCCGGTTTCAAGGTACTGCTGATCGAAGAAGGCCCCCTGAAAACCAGTGGCGATTTCCACCTGCTGGAGAGTGAAGCCTACGCAAGCCTGTACCAGGAAGGCCTGGGACGCATGAGCAAGGATGGCGCCATTACCATCCTGCAGGGCCGCGCCGTGGGTGGCACCACGCTGGTGAACTGGACCTCGAGCTTTCGTACCCCGCCGCAAACCCTGGCGCACTGGGCCTCGGTCCATGGCGTGAACGGTTTGGGCGAGGATGCACTGCGCCCCTGGTTCGAGCGCATGGAGCAGGAACTGGGCATCAGCCCTTGGGCCGTGCCGCCGAATGCCAACAACGAGGTGCTGCGCCGGGGCTGCGAACAGCTGGGCTACCGCTGGGGGGTGATCCCGCGCAATGTGCGCGGCTGCTGGAACCTGGGCTACTGCGGCATGGGCTGCCCGGTGAATGCCAAACAATCGATGCTGGTGACCCGTATACCTGCCACCCTCGAGCAAGGCGGCGAACTGCTGTACCTGGCGCGGGCCGAGCGCTTCACCCACAACGGCGAACGCATTCAGAGCCTGACATGCCAGGCCCTGGACGCCCAGGGCATACACCCTACTGGCCGGCAGGTCGGCGTGCGGGCACGTCATTACCTCCTGGCCGGTGGCGGTATCAACAGCCCGGCCCTGCTGCTGCGCTCTGCCGCGCCCGACCCGCATGGTCGCCTGGGCAAGCGAACCTTCCTGCACCTGGTCAACTTCAGTGCGGCACGCTTCAGCGAGCGTATCGACCCCTACCATGGCGCCCCGCAATCGATCTACAGCGATCACTTTCAGTGGCAAGGCGGCGTAGACGGCCCGGCTGGCTACAAGCTGGAAGTACCGCCGCTGCATCCGGCCCTGGCCAGCACCCTGCTGGGCGGGCACGGCCACGAGAGTGCCCAGCGCATGGCCGAGCTGCCACATACCCATGTGATGCTGGCGCTGCTACGCGATGGTTTTCACCCCGAAAGCCAGGGCGGGGCCGTGGAACTGCGCGGCGATGGTTCACCCGTGCTCGATTACCCGGTCACCGACTACCTGCGGGATGGCTTGCGGCGCGCCTACCGCAGCATGGCGCACATACAGTTCGCCGCTGGCGCCACCCAGGTAACCCCAGTGCACAGCGACGCCAGTGCCGCCTCTCGCCTGGAACAGGCCCTGACCATGATCGACAAACTGCGCCTGGAGCCCTTCCGCACGCGCTTGGGCAGTGCCCATGTGATGGGCGGCTGCGCCCTCGGCGAAGATCCGCGTCAGGCGGTGTGCGACAGCCTGGGGCGCCATCACCAACTGGAAAACCTGTCGATTCACGACGGCTCGCTGTTCCCCACCAGCATCGGCGCCAACCCGCAATTGTCGGTGTATGCCATCAGCGCCAGGCTCAGCGAAGCACTGGTCAGCCGCCTGGCACACAGCGCATGACAACGAACATGGCCCCTGTCTATAGTGCCATCAGTCGGCCGCATGACTTGGCCGGGGCGCCGTCGCTGCGCTACCATCCGACTCCCCAACGCACTCCAGCCAGGATGACGCGATGAACCGAGTGTTGTACCCGGGTACTTTCGACCCCATTACCAAAGGCCATGGCGATCTGGTCGAGCGCGCTTCGCGGCTATTCGACCACGTGATCATCGCGGTGGCGGCCAGCCCCAAGAAAAACCCCTTGTTCCCCCTGGAGCAACGGGTTGAGCTCGCCCGTGAGGTCACCAAGCACCTGCCCAATGTCGAAGTCATCGGCTTCTCTTCCCTGTTGGCGCATTTCGCCAAGGAACAGGGCGCCAACGTCTTCCTGCGTGGCCTGCGTGCGGTGTCCGACTTCGAGTACGAGTTCCAGCTGGCGAACATGAACCGGCAACTGGCACCCGATGTCGAGAGCCTGTTCCTGACGCCGTCGGAGCGCTATTCGTTCATTTCCTCGACCCTGGTCCGGGAGATTGCTGCGCTGGGCGGTGATATCAGCAAGTTCGTCCACCCGGTGGTGGCCGACGCACTGACTGAACGCTTCAAGAAGCAAGCCTGACGCCTGATTGTCGCGCCCGCGTGCACTGCGGGCGCGAATGCGGCACAATTGTGCCCATTGCGTTGAACATGCCCGGGCTGTGAGCCCCGGCCGGAGTCCCCATGTCCCTGATCATCACCGACGATTGCATCAATTGCGACGTCTGCGAACCCGAGTGCCCGAACGAGGCTATCTCCCAAGGCGAAGAGATCTACGTGATCGACCCTAACCTGTGCACCCAGTGCGTAGGCCATTACGACGAGCCGCAGTGCCAGCAGGTCTGCCCGGTCGACTGCATCCCGCTGGATGAAGCGCACCCGGAAACCGAAGAACAGCTGATGGCCAAGTATCGCCGGATCACTGGCAAGGGCTGATCACTGCCCTTCGCTGCACGGTCCCTGTGGGAGCGGGCATGCCGCGAACACCGGCGTAGCCGGTGCCATTCATCGCGTCGCCTGCTTCGCAGGCTTGCCCGCTCCCACAGTTACCGCGCCAACGTTCAGGTTTTGCTTCAACAGGTTTGCAGCGAACGTTTCATCGTTGGCAGCGCGGGCAGTACACGCTCGCCCTCTGCCCCAGCTTCACTTCGCGCAACTCAGTGCCGCATACCTTGCACGGCTGCCCGCCACGCCCGTACACAAACAGTTCCTGCTGGAAGTACCCCGGCTGCCCGTCGCCACCGATAAAATCGCGCAGGGTGGTACCGCCCTGCTCGATGGCCGCCGCCAGCACCCGTTTGATCTCGGTCGCCAGCTTCAGGTAGCGTGCCCGGGAAATCCCGCCCGCCTCCCGGCGTGGGTCGATACCGGCGGCAAACAGCGCCTCGGTGGCGTAGATGTTGCCCACCCCCACCACTACCGCGTTGTCCATGATGAACGGCTTGACCGCCATCGACCGCCCGCGGGACAGCTGGAACAGCCGTTCACCATCGAACAGGTCGGTCAGCGGCTCAGGCCCCAGGCGCAGCAGTAGCTCATGGTTCAGAGGGTCCAGGCTCCACAGCATGGCACCAAAGCGGCGCGGGTCGGTGTAGCGCAGCATCAGCCCGGACTCCAGCTCGATGTCGACATGCTCATGCTTGGCCGCCGGCAAGCCCAGCTCGACCAGCCGCAGGTTGCCCGACATGCCCAAGTGGCTGATCAGCGTACCCACTTCGGCATTGATCAACAGGTACTTGGCACGTCGCTCCACGCTGACGATGCGCTGCCCTGACAGGCGCACATCGAGGTCTTCCGGAATCGGCCAGCGCAGACGCCGGTCGCGTACCACCACACGGCTGACGCGCTGGCCTTCCAGGTGTGGCGCAATACCGCGCCGGGTGGTTTCTACTTCTGGCAATTCCGGCATGTGTCAGTGTCCGCCCAACTCGCGAATGTTCTGCTTGAGGTTTTCGAAATCGTATTCCGACAAACCAATGTAATCGAGCACCAACGGGCCGACCACATTCCATTCGTGGTCCACCGCCTGGTTGCCCAGCACACGGTAGGACGCGCAGATATGCTCGGCCATCTTCAGCACCGCCAGCAGGTTTTTCAGCTGGCTCTGGGTATTGCGCGAGGTATCGTCGCGGAACACGGCCAAGGCATTGTGGTGGTTGGCGATGGCCGCACTGAGGTGCTCGGGCAAGCGCCAGGATTTGGCTGTGAAGTAGCCGACCACTGAATGGTTGGTGTTGAACGTGCGGTTTTCGGTATCGACCACGCGTGTTTCTTCGTCGGCCTTGGCGTATGCCTCTTCCAGCACGTCCATGTAATTGGGGAAGCGCTTGAGCATCAACGGCACGCCACAGTCATGGAAGAGGCCAAGGGTATAGGCCTCGTCCGCCGCCTGTATGCCGGTACGCTTGGCCAGCGTCAGGCAGGTCATCGCGACGTCCTGGGCGGTATCCCAGAAGCGGTTGAGGGTAACGATGGTCTCGTCACTCATCTCGCCCTTGATCGACTGGGCGTTGATCAGGTTGATGATCGAACGGCTCCCCAGCAGGTTTACCGCACGCTGGATCGAACCGATCTTGTTGGACAACCCGAAGTGCGGAGAGTTGACCAGCTTGAGCAAGGCGCCAGAGAGGCCCGGGTCCTGGGAAATCAGCTTGGCGATGGTTTCCAGGTCCGGGTCAGGCATGTACTGCTCGAACTGCAGATCGACCATGATCTGCGGTTGAGGCGGGATGGTGATGCCTTGCAAGGCTTGCTGGATCTGTTCGGCGCTGAGTTCTTGGGACATACGTACACACTCGTTTAGGACGGGGGATTTTAACCCTCTAAGCGCCCCCGGGCACCACACCTGTAAAAGCTAAAGCACTGCAGACACGCTATAATCCCGCTCTTTTTCCCGGAGCGACGTCATGTCCCTGCCCAGCCTTCGCCTCAAAGCCAATGCCGACCGCCGCCTGCGCGCCGGCCACCTGTGGGTCTACAGCAACGAAGTCGATGTCAGCGCGACCCCTTTGCAAGGCTTCCAGGCGGGTCAGCAGGCCATTCTCGAGGCAGCCAACGGCAAGCCGCTGGGCATCGTCGCACTGAGCCCGAACAACCTGATCTGCGCCCGCCTGCTGTCACGCGACATCAAGCTGCCGCTGGACAAGTCGCTGCTGGTACACCGCCTGAACGTCGCCCTGTCGCTGCGCGAGCGCCTGTTCGACCAGCCGTGCTACCGCCTGGTCTACGGTGACTCCGACCTGCTCCCAGGCCTGGTGGTCGACCGTTTCTTCGATATCCTCGTGGTGCAGTTGGCCTCGGCCACCATGGAAGCGCACAAGGATGACGTGATCGCCGCACTGGTGCAGGTGCTCAAGCCCAGCGGCATCCTGTTCAAGAACGATTCGGCCGCGCGCGACGCCGAAGGCCTGCAGCGCTATGTCGAGACCGTCTACGGCGAAGTACCGGACTGGGTGCCGCTGGAAGAGAACGGCGTCAAGTTCGAAGCCCCGGTGCGCGAAGGCCAGAAGACGGGCTGGTTCTACGACCACCGCATGAACCGCGCCCGCCTGGCACCGTACGTGAAGGGCAAGCGTGTACTCGACCTGTTCAGCTATATCGGCGGCTGGGGCGTGCAGGCCGGTGCCTTCGGCGCCAGCGAAGTGTTCTGTGTCGATGCTTCGGGCTTTGCCCTGGACGGCGTGGAGCGTAACGCTGCACTGAACGGCATCAGCGAGAAGCTGACCTGCATCGAAGGCGACGTGTTCGAAGCCCTGCGCGAACTCAAGGCGGCCGAAGAACGCTTCGACGTGATCATTGCCGACCCACCTGCCTTCATCAAGCGCAAAAAAGACCTGAAAAACGGCGAAGCGGCCTACCGCCGCCTGAACGAACAGGCCATGCGCATGTTGAACAAAGACGGCATCCTCGTCAGCGCCTCGTGCTCGATGCACCTGCCCGAGGACGACCTGAACAACATCCTGCTGACCAGCGCCCGCCACCTGGACCGCAACATGCAGCTGCTCGAGCGAGGCGGTCAGGGCCCGGATCACCCGGTACACCCGGCCATCGCCGAAACCCGCTACATCAAAAGCATCACCTGCCGGTTACTGCCAAACAGCTGATATCTGCCAAAAAGGGCCGCCCAGCGGCCCTTTCCTGCCGCAATCCCCCCGCCAACCATCCACATCTGCATTCCCTCACCGCGCCAGCGGTGTAGAATCGGCCTATTCATCGCCAGTCATCCCCGGCGGGTTTATGAGCTCTGGTCAAGCACGCGGCGATCCCGCGCGGTCTTGGCCCCATCCGTGCCAGTGGCAACCGGCCTGCGGCGCAAAGGACAAGAGAAGCTCACTCCCCTATTTGTGACCTGATTAAGCCGCCAGGAGTGTTTCATGCCTGATTATCGTTCCAAGACTTCCACCCAAGGCCGCAACATGGCCGGCGCCCGTGCCCTTTGGCGCGCCACCGGGATGAAGGACGAAGACTTCAAGAAACCGATCATCGCCATCGCCAACTCGTTCACCCAGTTCGTTCCGGGCCACGTGCACCTGAAGGACCTGGGCCAGCTGGTGGCTCGCGAAATCGAACGCGCCGGTGGCGTGGCCAAGGAATTCAACACCATCGCGGTCGATGACGGCATCGCCATGGGCCACGACGGCATGCTGTACTCGCTGCCAAGCCGCGAAATCATTGCCGACGCGGTGGAGTACATGGTCAATGCGCACTGCGCTGACGCCATCGTCTGCATCTCCAACTGCGACAAGATCACCCCCGGCATGCTGATGGCCGCCCTGCGCCTGAACATCCCGGTGATCTTCGTTTCCGGCGGCCCGATGGAAGCCGGCAAGACCAAGCTGGCCAGCCACGGCCTGGACCTGGTCGATGCCATGGTCATCGCGGCCGACTCCACGGCCTCCGACGAAAAAGTCGCCGAATACGAGCGCAGCGCCTGCCCGACCTGCGGTTCGTGCTCCGGCATGTTCACCGCCAACTCGATGAACTGCCTGACCGAAGCCCTGGGCCTGGCCCTGCCGGGCAACGGTTCGACCCTGGCCACCCACTCCGACCGCGAGCAGCTGTTCCTCACGGCCGGCCGCACCATCGTCGAGCTGTGCAAGCGCTACTACGGCGAGAATGACGAGTCGGTCCTGCCACGCAGCATCGCCAACTTCAAAGCGTTCGAAAACGCCATGATGCTGGACATCGCCATGGGCGGCTCGACCAACACCATCCTGCACCTGCTGGCCGCAGCACAGGAAGGTGAAGTGGCGTTCGACCTGCGCGACATCGACCGCCTGTCACGCAAAGTGCCGCAGCTGTGCAAAGTGGCGCCAAACATCCAGAAGTACCACATGGAAGACGTCCACCGCGCCGGCGGCATCTTCAGCATCCTCGGTTCGCTGGCCCGTGGTGGCCTGCTGCACACCGACCTGCCGACCGTGCACAGCCGCAGCATGGAAGAAGCCATCGCCAAATGGGACATCACCCAGACCGATGACGAAGCGGTGCACACCTTCTTCAAGGCCGGCCCGGCCGGTATCCCGACCCAGACCGCATTCAGCCAGTCGACCCGTTGGGAAACCCTCGACGACGACCGTGAAAACGGCTGCATCCGCAGCTTCGAACACGCCTACTCGCAAGAGGGCGGCCTGGCCGTGCTGTACGGCAACATCGCACTGGATGGCTGCGTGGTCAAAACGGCCGGTGTGGACGAATCGATCCACGTGTTCGAGGGCACCGCGAAGATCTTCGAAAGCCAGGACAGCGCCGTGCGCGGCATCCTCGCCGACGAGGTGAAAGCCGGCGACATCGTCATCATCCGCTACGAAGGCCCGAAAGGCGGCCCGGGCATGCAAGAAATGCTCTACCCGACCTCGTACCTCAAGTCCAAAGGCCTGGGCAAGGCCTGCGCCCTGCTCACCGACGGTCGCTTCTCGGGCGGTACCTCGGGCCTGTCGATCGGCCACGCCTCGCCAGAGGCCGCGGCGGGCGGTGCCATCGGCCTGGTGCGCGACGGCGACAAGGTACTGATCGACATCCCTAACCGTTCGATCAACCTGCTGGTCAGCGATGAAGAGCTGGCGGAACGCCGTGTCGAACAGGACAAGAAGGGCTGGAAGCCAGCCGAGGTCCGTCCACGCAAGGTGACCACCGCGCTCAAGGCCTATGCCCTGCTGGCCACCAGTGCCGACAAAGGCGCAGTGCGTAACAAGGCAATGCTCGAAGGGCTGTAAGGGCTTTTCTGGCATTTGCACAACCGGCGTCTCGTACGCCGGTTTTTTTTGCCTGTGGATAAAGGCCGGATCAAAGCTCTCCCTTCGCGACACATTGGCGTAATTGCGCCAGCAGCAGGGCAGCCGAGCGCTTCGGTGTCGCCGCCGACGTCAGCACGAACTGCGCTTGAGGCAAGGTTGGCAACGTCGACACTTCCACCAGGCCGGCAGCCAGAGCAGACGATCGTGTGACAGGCGTTACCCCAAGCCCGCCACTTACGGCGGTCATCAGCCCGCCGACACTTGGGCTCTGGCAAACGATGCGCCATTGCCGCCCGGCGCGTACCAAGGCCTCGATAGCTGCGGCCCGATAAGGGCATTGATCAGAAAATACCGCCAAGGGCACAGGCGTGGTGACCTCATCGCTGCCCAGCGCAATCGGCCCTCTCGCCCACACCAATGGCTCGGACCAAAGCACCTCGCCCCGTTCTTCATCGCTGCAGCGGCTGCCCAATACGATATCCAGCCCACCCGAGTGGACGAGCGAGAGCAACTCCCCAGTCAGGCCGACGGTCAGGGACACCTCTGCATCGGGATGTGCCACCGAAAAACGACGCATGCAGTCGATGATCGGGGCTTTCACCATTTCCTCGCTCAACCCCACGTACACCGTGCCTGACACCCGCCGCCCTGCTCCAAGGCTTGCGCGGGCATCATCGTGCAACGCCAGGATGGTGCGGGCATAGCCTGCCAACCGAGCGCCTGCAGGTGTCAGGCTGACCGAGCGGGTCGTACGCTCCAGCAATTTTTGTCCAGCTTCGCGTTCAAGCCGCCGAATATGAGCGCTGATCGCCGACTGCGTAAGGTGCAGCCTGTGCGCAGCGCGGGTGAAACCACCGGTGTCGGCAACGGCAATCAAGCTCCGCAAAAGCACAGTATCGAACACAGATTCATCACCTATCTCACTCAATCTCGCGAGCATACGTCATTTCTATAATTAATCGCCCTGAATCAGACTGTGCGCCGAACGCCTGGGCGGTGAAGCGTCAGGCAAGGCTCATCAACACTACCTGGGAGAAGCCCCGTGGTTGAACGTATCTTGTATGTCTGCGCCTCACCCAGAGGAGAGCGGTCCGTTTCCGCTCAGATTACCGACGCATTCCTGGCGGCATTGGCCGAGCGCAAAGCGGTGGAAATCGACCACCTGAATCCTTGGGAATGCGACCTGCCTGAAGTAGATGGCGCCTTGCTCGCGGCGAAATACGCAGGGCTTGGCGATGCCCCGCTGTCAACCGCACAGGCCGCTGCATGGGATCGGATCAAGACCCTCGCTCAACGGTTCCACCGGGCGGATACCTTGGTGTTCAGCGTACCGTTGTGGAATTTCGGCATTCCGTACAAGCTAAAGCACCTGATCGACGCAATTTCGCACAAAGACGTGCTGTTCACCTTCGATGAACACGGGCTGAACGGCATGCTTGGCGGGCGTCGAGCGGTCGCCATCTACACCCGTGGTTTGGGGTACGGGCCCACCTCACAGACACCCGACCAGTTTTTTGGCCTGGAAAAAACCTTCATCGACACATGGTTTCGCTTCGTTGGGATTAACCAGGCGCACAGTGTAGTGGTCGAACAAACCCTCGGCCCTGAGGGCGCCAGGATTCGTGAAAGTGCCATTGAACAAGTGACCCTGTTGGCACAGAACATTGACCAGAAAGCGGCCCAGACCCTCATTGTGGGCCGCGATGGTTGATATTCCCGTTACTGGATCTGCTCCGGCGTGACGATCACCCAGTTCTTGTCTGCCGTCACCGGCAACCCTTCCTTGGCCTGCGCCGCTGCATTTTTGGCAATCATCCCGTTGAGCTGGTCCATGTACTTGGCCTTGCGGTTTATCCACAGGTGGATACCACCTTTGCCTACATCCACCCCGTGGAACTGCATGTAGCCATCGCTGGTCGGCGTGTCGCCGCCCACCAGCACCGGTTTCTTCCACTCATCGATGTAGGTAAGGATCGCCGCCTGCTTGCCCGCCATCCAGGTGGCTGGGGTCCACAGGTAAGGGGTCAGCTCCAGGCCCTCGTTAGCCTTGGCATCGTAGTGCCCGGCGCTGATCTGCTTGCGCGCAGTGGTCAGCTGTCCGCTGGCGCGGTCCTTGAGCAGCAGGCTCACGCCAATCACGTTCTGGGGCTTCACGTTGTAACCATACTTGGGGTCCGAGGCGACCATGCGCACCAGCTCCTCGGAGGCCGCCGAAATCACATAGACCTCGATGCCGTTCTCCATCAGCTTGTTGTACAGCTCGGCCTGGCCCTTGAAGACCTTGGGCGGCCGAACCTCGATGGCCTTGACCTGGTCGCCTTCGTAATAGGTGCTGGGGATCGGCTTGGTCGAAGCCATCAGCTCATCCACCTGCACCTTCAGCTCCTGCAAGGTAAAGCCGGAGAACACCTGGGCTACCCACGGGTAGCAGACCATGTCATCGATTTCACACAGCCGGTAGTAATAACTGAACAGGCTTTCCTTGTGCTCGGCAGTGTCCTTGAACGGCATCAGCTTCAACGAAGGGTCGAGCTTGTCGCGGCTTAGCAGGCCTTTGTTTTCCATGAACGGAAGCAAGGCTTCTTCCAGGTCATAGCGGTAACTGGTGTTGTCCATGTCGAATACCGCGTAGTTACCCTTGTTGGCATTGGCGGCGATCATGCTGTCGAGCTGTTTGGCCGCGTCGGCGGGCCAGTGTTTGAGCTCCGTGGCGAAGGTTTCGATACTGAACAGCAGGGACAGGCCAATGGCGGCGGCTTTCACAGCGACTTTCATGTACGAATCTCCTGAAATGACCCAGAAACGCTAGTGCAACATTCCCCACTGCAAGCCCCCGATAACGACCTCCAGGCAGCCGCAAACGCCTTGTTCATTGCAATTTGCGACATCCCGTTATTCCATAAACGACTATGCAAATTCCATTTGGGTATAAATTCGTTTGTTTTCAGGCTGTTAGCATTTCCGTTCGCAATCGCTCACAGAGGCGATGCCACTTCTGCTTTTTTCTGCTGGAGCTTCAATGAACCTGCCGCTGTCACTCAACCTGCTGGCGTTCCTGGCCCTGTTGCTGGGCCTGGCACAAACCCGCCGCACCGACTGGAGCCTGGCCAAGAAGGTACTGCTTGGCCTGGTGCTGGGCGTGGTCTTCGGCCTTGTGCTGCACACGATCTATGGCGCTGGCCACCCCGTGCTCAAGGCAACCATCGCCTGGCTCGATCTGGTCGGCAACGGCTATGTCGGCCTGCTGCAGATGATCGTCATGCCGCTGATCTTCGCCTCGATCCTCAGTGCCGTGGCACGTTTGCACACTGCCTCTTCGCTGGGCCGCATCAGCGTGCTGAGCATCGGCACCCTGCTGCTGACCACGGCCATTGCCGCCCTGATCGGCATTGTGTTGACCAACCTGTTCGGCCTCAGCGCCGAGGGCCTGGTGGCCGGCGCCCAGGAAAGCGCACGCATGCAGGTTATCCACAGTGACTACGCGGGCAAGGTAGCCGACCTCAACATCCCGCAACTGCTGCTGTCGTTCATCCCCAGCAACCCGGTAGGCGACCTGGCGCGGGCCAAGCCGACCTCGATCATCAGCGTGGTGATCTTTGCCGTGTTCCTCGGCCTGGCCGCGCTCCAGTTGATCAAGGACGACGCCGAGAAGGGCGAGCGCGCCCTGTCGGCCATCGACACCCTGCAGGCCTGGGTAATGCGCCTGGTGCGGGTCGTGATGAAGCTGACCCCCTATGGCGTGCTGGCGTTGATGACCAAAGTAGTGGCCAGTTCCAACACAGAGGACATCCTCAAGCTGGGCAGCTTCGTGGTGGTGTCGTACCTGGGCTTGGGGTTGATGTTCGTGGTGCACGGCATCATCCTCGCCGCCTCCGGCGTGAGCCCGCTGCGCTTCTTCCGCAAGGTGTGGCCGGTGCTGACCTTCGCCTTCACCAGCCGCTCCAGCGCCGCCAGCATTCCGCTGAACATCGAAGCACAAACCCGCCGTCTGGGCGTGCCGCAATCGATCGCCAGCTTCAGCGCATCGTTCGGCACCACCATTGGCCAGAACGGCTGCGCCGGGCTCTATCCTGCCATGCTGGCGGTGATGGTCGCGCCAGCGGTGGGCATCGACACCTTCGACCCACTGTGGATCGCCACCCTGGTGGCCATCGTCACGCTGAGTTCGGCAGGGGTTGCCGGCGTGGGCGGCGGTGCCACCTTTGCCGCGCTGATCGTGCTGCCAGCCATGGGCTTGCCGGTGGAACTGGTGGCGTTGCTGATTTCGGTGGAGCCGCTGATCGACATGGGCCGTACGGCGTTGAACGTGAACGGTTCGATGACGGCGGGCGTTGTCACCAGCCAGCTGTTGAAAGAGACTGACAAGGAAGTGCTGGCCGGTGATGAACATGCCGAGCTGAGCCACACCTGATAGATTGCCGGGGGCGCGTTGCGCCCCTTTCGCAACAAGGCCGCTTGTGTCTTGCTCAGAATCTGAACACCCTGCGGTCCCCCGTAGGGGCGGGTTTACCCGCGAAAGGGCCAGGCCTGCTGGCCAATTTTCACCCGCCGTTCACCGTTGCCGCCGCTATCGTATTCGCGGGTAAACCCGCTCCTACAGGGTGATGGATACACATCGGGGGTTGGACACAGGCCGCTGTAGGAGCGGGTTTACCCGCGAAAGGGCCAGGCCT
>NZ_JBJJLR010000069.1:0-20658 GCF_046230975.1 Pseudomonas sp. KCJK9058 | reverse complement strand
CAGGCGGTGCCCGAACGCCACCCAGTCCACCAGAATTGCCGCAATCGGGTAAATGAACGACAGCGCACCGGTCAACGCCGTGGGCAAACGCTGGATGGCGCTGTACAACAGCACATACATCAGGCCGGTGTGCACCATGCCCAGTGTCAACAAGCTGGCCAACGCCGGCACTTCAACCGGCAACCCGCCAAGCGTGACCCATGGCGCCAGCAGCAACACACCCGTGGTTACCTGAATCAACGCAATCAGGTGCGGGGGCGTGCCACTCAGGCGCTTGATGATCAAGGCCGCGATTGCATACAGAAACGCCGCCCCCAGCGCCAGGGCAATCCCCAGCAGATAGTCCTCGCCATTACTTTGCCCAGCGCCATGGGCACTGACGATGGCCAGCATGCCGAGGAACGCCACACTCAGCCAGGTCACCTTGGCCAAGGTGATCTTTTCGCCCAGAAACAGCGCCGCCAGCCCCACCAGCATGAACGGCTGCACGTTGTACACCGCCGTGCCGATGGCAATCGACGCCCGGGCGTATGAAGCGAACAACAGCAGCCAGTTGCCGACAATGGCCACCCCGCTGGCTATCGCCAGCAAAAATGCCGTGCGGCTGATCACGCCCGGGCGCAGAAAGCCAAACGCGGCGCAAATCGCCAGCAAGGTCACGGCACCGAACACGCAGCGCCAGAACACCACATCCAGCACCGGCTGGCCGGACACCAGCACGAACCAGCCAATGGTCCCGGAAATCAGCATGGCAGCGACCATTTCCAGCGAGCCACGGCGCAATGAACTGTCCATCTCAAACCTCCCGTTGATGATGGCCACAGTATGCAAAGGCGGCAGCCTGGCCATCCAGCGGATAACCAAGGCATTTTCGCCAACCTGCCTTTACTATCAAGGCAAATAACACGAATTACCTGATGAGGTGGGTATGACCGATGCCATCGACCAATTATTGATCAACGCACTGATGGAGGACTCGCGCCGCTCGCTCAAGGCGCTGGCGCAGGTCAGCGGGCTGTCCGCACCCAGCGTCAGCGAGCGCCTGCGCCGGCTGGAAGAGCGCGGCGTGCTGCGCGGCTATACCGTGGAGGTCGACCCGCGCGCCTTTGGCTACCAGTTGCAGGCGATCGTGCGCATCCGTCCGCTACCGGGGAAGCTGCAGGAGGTGGAGCGCCAGATCATTGCCATCCCTGAGTTCACCGAATGCGACAAGGTCATTGGCGAAGACTGTTTCGTCGCCCGACTGCATGTGCGCTCGATGGAGCAGCTGGACACCCTGCTCGACCTCATGAATGTGCTGGCTGAGACCAATACCGCGATCATCAAGAAGACCCCGGTCAAGCGGCGGTTGCCGCCAATGGATTGATTGGCCCCTGTACTGGCCTCCTCGCAGGCGTGCCCGCGAAGAGGCCAGCACAGGAAAAGCTGACTATTTTTTGTACACAAAAACGTAACCATAGGTGCCATTTTTGTGTGCACTTTCTTCAGTAGCGCCCCAATTCGTTACACACTTTCCACCCGTTATTTTGACCAAATGATCAACTAATCAATCTTTCAAAAAATATAACTTGTTCATTTGGTCAACTTATATTCTCTGTATTTCATTAACTTACCTTTTAACAAGATAAGTTCGAAATGATCGCCTGTTGAAACCTGCTCTTCCCTTGGCATGGAACTCGCTTTTGTGTGTTCGTGTTTTGTATACAACTTAAACAAAACATAGATACACAAGAATCCGCGACGCCGACCCAATGTCAGCCGCCGCGCCCACAACCCTGTGATGCCAACGCTGCACCGACGAGATGGCGAGCCCGTGCGCATGCCCGCTCATCGCAGTCCATGTGCATCAGGAGCCCGCCGGAATGAGTAGCAGCCTCGACCTTGCCCCTGAACTATCCGTCGCCAGCACACACCCCGCGTCCACGCTTGCCGGCCACCAGCCGGACCTTGTTCTCAGCCCGCGCCTGCATAACCGCGACCTGGCGCCAACGCGTATGGAAGGCCGTCGCTGGGGCGGCTACAGTATCTTCGCGTTGTGGACAAACGATGTGCACAATATCGCCAACTATTCGTTCGCCATGGGCTTGTTCGCCCTCGGCCTGGGCGGCTGGCAAATTCTGCTGTCGCTGGCCATCGGCGCGGCACTGGTGTACTTCTTCATGAACCTGTCGGGTTACATGGGGCAGAAAACCGGGGTACCGTTCCCGGTCATCAGCCGCATTGCCTTCGGCATCCACGGCGCGCAGATCCCGGCGCTGATCCGTGCCGTCATCGCCATCGCCTGGTTCGGCATCCAGACCTACCTGGCATCGGTGGTGCTTCGGGTGCTGCTCACCGCCGTGTGGCCGCAACTGGCAGCCTACGACCACGACAGCATCCTCGGCCTGTCGAGCCTGGGCTGGGTGTGTTTCGTGTCGATCTGGCTGGTGCAGCTGGTGATCCTGGCCTACGGCATGGAGATGGTGCGCCGTTACGAGGCCTTTGCCGGGCCTGTGATCCTGCTGACCGTCGCCGCCCTGGCGGTGTTCATGTACTTCAAGGCCGACGCGCGCATTGCCTGGTCGGTGGCTACCCCGCTGACCGGCTACGAGATGTGGCGCAACATCTTTGCCGGCGGCGCACTGTGGCTGGCGATCTACGGCACCCTGGTGCTGAACTTCTGTGACTTCGCCCGCTCCTCGCCTTGCCGCAAGACCATCCGCGTCGGCAACTTCTGGGGCCTGCCGGTGAACATCCTGGTATTCGCCGTGATCACCGTGGTGCTGTGCGGCGCGCAATTCCAGATCAACGGCCAGATCATCGACAGCCCGACGCAGATCGTCGCCGCCATACCCAGCACGCCATTCCTGGTGCTCGGCTGCCTGGCCTTCCTGATCGTCACCGTGGCGGTGAACATCATGGCCAACTTCGTCGCCCCGGCCTTCGTACTCAGCAACCTGGCACCGCGCCACCTGAACTTCCGCCGTGCCGGGCTGATCAGTGCCACCCTGGCGGTGCTGATCCTGCCCTGGAACCTGTACAACAGCCCGCTGGTGATCGTGTACTTCCTGTCGGGCCTGGGCGCCCTGCTCGGCCCGCTGTACGGCGTGATCATGTCCGACTACTGGTTGCTGCGCAAAGGCTGCATCAACGTGCCGGAGCTGTATACCGAGCACCCGGCCGGTGCCTATCACTACAGCAAGGGCATCAACCTGCGCGCCGTGGCCGCCTTCGTGCCGGCCGCACTGCTGGCCATCGTGCTGGCCCTGGTGCCCAACTTCCAGGGTATCGCGCCGTTCTCCTGGCTGATCGGTGCCGGCATCGCCGCCGCCCTGTACCTGCTGATCGCGCCACGTAACCGCCACTACCACGACGTCAGCGGCGAGTGCATCGCCGTCGACCACAGCGGCCACTAATCAAGGAGGACTGCCCATGCGTATTCTGATCGCCAACGTCAACACCACCGAAGCCATTACCCAGGCCATTGCCGAGCAGGCCCGTGCGGTGGCCGCACCCGGTACCGAAATCGTCGGCCTCACGCCCTGGTTCGGCGCCGAATCGGTGGAGGGCAACTTCGAGAGCTACCTGGCGGCCATCGCCGTGATGGACCGGGTCCTGGCCTTTGAAGGGCCCTACGATGCCGTGATCCAGGCCGGTTATGGCGAACATGGCCGCGAAGGCCTGCAGGAACTGCTCAACGTGCCTGTGGTGGACATTACTGATGCCGCCGCCAGCACGGCAATGTACCTGGGCCACGCCTATTCCGTAGTAACCACGCTTGACCGCACCGTGCCATTGATCGAGGACCGCCTGAAGCTCTCGGGCCTGTATGACCGCTGCGCCTCGGTGCGAGCCAGCGGACTGGCGGTGCTGGAACTGGAAGCCGACCCGCTGCGGGCCGTGGAGGCGATTGTCGAGCAGGCCGAACGCGCCGTGCGTGACGACAAGGCCGAGGTGATTTGCCTGGGTTGTGGCGGCATGGCCGGGCTGGACGAGCAGATTCGCCAACGCACCGGCGTGCCGGTGGTGGATGGTGTGAGTGCAGCGGTGACCATTGCCGAATCGCTGGTGCGCATGGGTTTGAGCACGTCCAAAGTGCGCACCTATGCGACGCCACGGGCGAAGAAAGTGGTGGGCTGGCCGATGCGCTTCGGCCGCTAGACATCCTTCGCCTGTACCGGCCTCTTCGCGGCTAAAGCCGCTCCTACCGGTCCAGCGCAAGCCTGAATACCGTGGGGTCCTCGTAGGAGCGGCTTTAGCCGCGAAGAGGCCGGCCCGCTTAACACATCATCCTGGCCAAACGCTGCGCACTGCCACAGGCCAAGGTGAACCCCAACGCCCCATGCCCCAGGTTCAGCCACAGGTTGCGGTACACCGTCCCACCTATGATCGGCACCCCGGTAGGTGTCGCTGGTCGCATCCCCGCCCACTCCACCGCCTGGCCATAATCCGCCGCCCTCGGCAGCGTCTCCAGCGCCAGCCGCCGCATGCTCTGCAAACGGCGCATGTCCACCGACTCGTCGAACCCGACAATGTCCACCATCGCCGCTACCCGCAGCTGCTGCCCCAGGCGTGCATAGACGATCTTGCGCTCATAGTCGGTAAGGCTCACCTCCGGGGGCAGGTGCCCGGCGCTGATCGGTGCGGTCAGGCTGTAGCCCTTCAACGGGTAAACCGGTATCTGCACCCCCGGTAATGCCAAGCCTGGGCCGCGATGCCCGGCACACAGTACCAACTGCTCCACGTCCCGCTGCTGATCGCCCAGTTGCAGTGCCACGACCTGGCCCTGGCGCTGAACCAATTGCGTCACCGGCCGGCCAAGCAGGAAACGGCACTGGCCCGACGTGCGCAGCAGCGCCTCCAGCCGCAAGCAAAACACGTGGCAATCGCCAACCTCTTCGCCCGCCGTGAACACGCCCCCCACAAACGGTGCGCCATCCAGGGCAGGCTCCAGCGCGCGCAGCTCGGCAGCCGCCAGCACCTGCTGACTGGCCAAGTCCGTCAACTGTTCCCGGCCTTTGGCAAAGGCCCGTTCACTGCGAAAAGCCACCAGCTTGCCATTGCGCCGCCAGGCGAAATCCCCCAGGTTCTGGTGTTCGCGCCACTGCGCCAGAACGGCCTGGCTGTACAGCGCCAGCTCAAGCAAGTGCCCGGCATTACGGCGATTGACGCTACGCCTGCAAGCCAGGGTGAATGCCAGCAGCCAGCGCCACTGGGCCGGGTCCATGCGCAAGCGCAAGCGCAATGGCGACTCGCCCTGCAACAGCCAGCCCAGCGCCTGCCACGGCACCCCGGCATCAGCCAGCGGCGCCACATAGCGATAAGACAATTGCCCGCCATTGGCAAAGCTGGTGGCCGACGCCAGGCTGTCGCGGGCCTCGATCAGATCAACCGACCACCCTTCCCGAACCAGCGCGTAAGCCGTCGCCAGCCCCACCACTCCACCACCGACCACCGTTACCCGCTGCTTCATCGCTCATCCCTGTTCCGGCTTCCTTGCCAAACAGTACCAGCGGATCAGGTCGGGCAGCTATGCGCACCGTCATTCAGGCCCTGACGCACATTGCGGCTCAGCAGGCTGGCCTTGCCATCGTGCCAGGTCAGGGTCAGTACGTAGAGGGTGTCGAAGTCTTCGCCGCTCCAGTCCTCGGTGATCACCCGATCCTCCCCCAAGGCCTTGCCGGCCACCGTGTTGATCAGTTCCGGCAGGTAGCCGTGGGACCAGGCGGTATAGATGGTCGCATTGCGGTATTTGTCGCTCAGCAACTCATCGGCCAGTTCAGCGGTGTCGTTGGCGCCGTAGTCGATATTCACCGGTAAGCCGAGGCGGATGGCACTGGGGGTGATGGTCATCAATGG
The DNA here is from genome assembly GCF_046230975.1 of Pseudomonas sp. KCJK9058. Classification (NCBI taxonomy): domain Bacteria; kingdom Pseudomonadati; phylum Pseudomonadota; class Gammaproteobacteria; order Pseudomonadales; family Pseudomonadaceae; genus Pseudomonas; species Pseudomonas sp. KCJK9058. The sequence continues at coordinate 14,820 of NZ_JBJJLR010000069.1, read as the reverse complement.
GCGGATGTAGCTGTAGCTTTCATCCCGGCTGCCTTCCTCGACATGCCGCGTGGGGTTGGCGGCAAACACATAGTCGGCCTTGCCGAAGCGCTCGGGCAGTACAGTGGCCAGGTCCAGCGCACGGTTGAGGCCCTGGCAATTCAACTGCCCGAGCCCCTCGCCCGGCTTCTCGCCATGACGCAGAAACACCAGGGTCTGGGTGCCATCCACCGGTCGTGCCCGGCTTTCGACAGCCTCCAGGGCCAATGGTACGGCGACGGCTGTGAGCACCAGGCTCAGCAGCAAGTGGCGGCGACGACGGAAGAATGTTGGCAACTTCATCAAGACAGGCTCGTGTGGCAGAGAAAATCGGGTTTACCCGCCACATCGCCCGGCCAGTTGCAGGGCGCCCGTGTAGTGAATGCCATCCCTGGCAACGCGTCAGGGTCAGAGTGCCCCGAACCCGTTTGGTTCCTCCCTGGAGGTGGATGCCGTTCCCTAGGCAAGGCCTAGATTAGGGGCTGGGTGTTGCGCCATTGTGTAAGGTACAAGAACCTCGGGTTGCAACGTGCCCACTCAATCATCCCGCGTGAGCACTTCCAGCAGTTCAATCTCGAAGGTCAGGTCCGAATTCGGCGGGATCGCCCCTACGCTGCGTTCGCCATACCCCAGGTGCGCCGGTACCAGCAGCTTGCGCTTGCCGCCTACGCGCATGCCCATCAGGCCTTGGTCCCAGCCTTTGATTACCCTGCCGGTACCGATCACGCACTGGAACGGCTTACCGCGCGACCAGGACGAGTCGAACTCGCTGCCATCGGCCAGCCAGCCGGTGTACTGGGTGGTGATCAGGGCACCTTTGACGGCGGCTTTGCCGTCTCCCTCGACCAGGTCGATGATCTGCAGTTCTTGGCTCACGGGTACACTCCAAAACGCTGAAAAACAAAACCGCCCTTTTCTCAGGAATGCACCGGTTTGGCAAGTTCACGCAGAAATGTACGGAGGCATTCACCCACGGAATGCCTCCGGACAAACATGGCGTTGAATCAGCTGTTCTGCTCGAACACCTCTTGGCCGGACAGCTCCTTGGTCTGATTGGCGAAGCAGTACCACGCGGGTTTCTCTTCGACGAAGATCTGCAGGTCGAAATCCCAGGCTTGGTCGCCATCGAGCAGGCCGACCGGCACGGCATGGAAGTCGTTGGCCTTGAGCCGGTAGTACAGGTGCGTACCACAGCGGCCACAGAAAGCACGCTGGGCCCAGTCGGACGAATCATAGACGCTGGGCGCACGCCCTTCGATCAGCGGAGGCTTGCTGCAGTGCACCACCAGCAGCGGGCCGCCGGTCCACTTGCGGCACATGCTGCAATGACAAGCGCTGATATGGGTATTGTCGACGGTGACCGTCAGCCGCGTGTCGCCGCACAGGCAGGTGCCTTGTTTTTCCAGGGCCATGGGTGGCTCCTTGAACGGAAAGATGGGCCTGCAATTATAGAAGCCCCCCAGGGCATCGCACGCCGTACTAGATGTACACATTGCCCCGCAGGTACAACGCCGCCCGCCCACTGATGATCACGCGGCCATTGCCCGGCACTTCGCACTGCAACTGCCCTTTGCGTGCCCCGCCCTGCTCGCAGCTCAGCACGTTCTTGCCCAGCCTTTGGGCCCATAACGGCGCCAGCGAGGTGTGTGCCGAGCCGGTTACCGGGTCTTCATTCACCCCAACCCGCGGGCCGAACCAGCGGGTGACGAAGTCAAAGCCACGCCCTGCCGCGGTCACGGCAATGCCACGGACGTCGAAGGCCGACAGCGCAACAAAGTCGGGTTTCAACGTTTCGAGCAGCATGGCGTCATCGATCACCACCACATAATCGTCGCTACGGTACACCGCCTTCGCCTGGCTCAAGCCCAGCGCCTGCAGCAGGCCCGCCGGCGTGTCCACCGCTACGGGTTGTTTGGCCGGGAAGTCCATGGCCAGCAGGCCATCAGTGCCGCGGCTGACACGCAGCTCGCCACTGCGGGTGTTGAAGCGCAGTACTTGCGCCTGCTCACCCAGTTGCTCGAACAGCACGTAAGCCGAGGCCAAGGTAGCATGGCCGCACAGGTCGACTTCCACGGTGGGGGTGAACCAACGCAGGTCGAACGTTTCGCCTTTGCGCACGAAGTAGGCTGTTTCTGACAGGTTGTTTTCTTCAGCGATGCGCTGCAGCACATCGTCCGGCAGCCAGCTGTCCAGTGGGATCACTGCGGCCGGGTTGCCACCGAACGGTTCAGTGGAAAAGGCATCGACCTGGAAGATTTCGAGTTGCATGCACACACTCCTTGTTACCTGGGCGCTGCCAGGCAGATATCTGGAAAAGGGCTACGGGCGTACCGGGGTCAAAACTGGCTCACCGGCAAAGAACGCCTGCAGGTTGCGCAGCACCAAGGCCACCGTGTCGCGCGCGGCTTCTGGCGATTGGCCAGCCACGTGGGGTGTGAGCACAGTGTTGGGCAAGGCCTTGAGTGCATCGGGCACTGCTGGCTCGTCATCGAAAACATCCAGCGCGGCGCCAGCCAGCTGGCCACGCTGCAATACGGCAATCAGGGCCTGTGTGTCGACCACGCTGGCACGGGCGATGTTCACCAGATAGCCTTCAGCGCCCAGGGCCTGAAGGACGTGGGCATCGACCAGATGCCGGGTGTTGGCGCAACCGGGGGTGGCCACCACCAGGATGTCGACGGCTTCAGCCAAGTGCCGAGGGCTGTCGTACCAGGCATAGGGCACATCCTGGCGTGCTGTGCGGCTGTGGTAGCTGACGTGCATGTCGAAGCCCAAGTGGGCCCGCTTGGCGATCGCCAGCCCTACTGCGCCGAGGCCGAGAATGCCCAGGCGTTTGCCGCTCACCGAGGGGCTGATCACCCGGTTCCATTCACCGCGCCGCGTGCTGGCATCGGCACGGGGGATGTCGCGCAGCAGCGCCAGCAGCAGGGCCAGGGTGTGGTCGGCGACGGCTGCGGCATTGGCCCCGGCGCCATTGGTGACGGTTATGCCGCGTGCGGCGGCGGCGGCCAGGTCGACCTGCTCGTAGCCGGCGCCGATCACGCAGATGATCTGCAATCTGGGTAATGCGTCAATTTCGGCGGCGGATAGCCCCAGCGGCCCACGGGTGAGTACCGCATCGATTTCTTCGGCGTGGCGATGAATGGCATCGGCGCGCAGTTGCGGCGAAGGGGCACGGATCAGGTGGTAACCGGCCTGCTCCAGCATGGGCAGGTAATCGTCGACGGTTTCCACCAGTACCAGGACTGTCTTGCTCATGCCACCTCCGGGTGAATTCGAGGCGTCATTATGCGGAGTCACCGGCCGGTACAGTCAATGGAAATAACAAGGCAAAACTGTACTGTACTGTACTGTGCTGTTGATCTTGATCTTGATCTTGATCTTCGCGACTTCAGGAGGCCGAACGCAGGCCTTGCGGAGGCAGGTGACGGGCATGGATGCCCGTCAAGCGCTGAGGCCCCAGGATGGGGCCTTCGGCGCGGTCCTGCCGGGAGCAAGGCCGGAGTGAGGGGACCCCAGAGCGCAGCGCAGGGGCCGGATGATGGGAGCGCAGCGTTTTTTGGTTACTTTTTGTCGCGTTTGACAAAAAGTGACTCGCCGTAAGGGCGAAAAGGTGAGTCAGCGTCGCCATCGCAAACGGACTGTTCGCTGAGTCAAAACAGACGAATTTGCTTGTTGCTTCTTGCTTCTTGGATGTGGGCATCCACATCGCGTAGGTATTCATTCGCGCAGGTGGCGCATAGTCACCTTTCCGCCCTTACGGCGGGTCACTTTTTGTCAAACGCGACAAAAAGTAACCAAAAAACGCTGGGGGGTATGACTCACCCACATAGGTTACAAATCAGTTCACGCACATAGGTAACAGTCTTTAACTGGCAAGGTCGGTTTTCGAGGATCTGACCATGCCTTGGCGAGAGCTGAAACCTATGGACCTGAAAATGCTTTTCATCGCGGATTACCTGCAAGGGCCGCCCAGCTTCAGCGCCCTGTGCCAGGCCTATGAGATCAGCCGTAAGACCGGCTACAAATGGGTCGAGCGATATGAGAAAGAGGGGCCTTCGGGGCTGGAAGAACGCAGCCGCCGCCGGTTGACGCAGAACTGGGTCGTCCCCGCTGCAGTTCGCGAAGCCATCATCGAACTGCGCAGTCGAGGCGAAACGGAACCTGGCCCGAAAAAGATCCAGGCTGCGCTGCAGGAGCGCTTCCCTGATCAGGCGCCGCCTTCTAAGACAGCGATTTACAACATCCTCAAGAAGGCCGAGTTGGTCAACCCACGCCGTTTACGTCAGCGTGTAGCGGTCTACCCCAAGCCACTGGAGAAGGCAGAGTCGCCTAACCAGCTGTTCAGTGCTGACTACAAGGGCCAATTTCTGACAGGCGCAGGCGTCTGGTGCTATCCACTAACGATCATGGATCACGCCAGCCGCTTCCTGCTCGCCTGCCACAGCATGCCTAATACCAACCTTCTGGAAACGCAGGCCGTTTTCACCCAGGTGTTTCGGGAAAATGGCCTGCCTGAGCGTATTCGTACCGATAACGGTGTGCCGTTTGCCAGTAAAGGACGTGCAGGACTTTCTCAGCTGTCCATCTGGTGGCTGCGTCTAGGCATCATTCCTGAGCGCATTGCACCTGGAAGGCCTGAGCAAAATGGCCGCCACGAACGCATGCATCGGACACTCAAAAGCACGCTGCCATCACCGCCGGCAGTGGCCTGGGAAGCTCAACAGCGGCATTTTGATCGCTTTCGACAACACTACAATTACGAGCGTTTGCATGAAGCACTGAAACAGAAAACACCGGCGTCTTGCTACCAGCCCTCACCACGCCCATTCCCTGAAAAACTTCCTGAGATGACCTACCCCAGCCATGTCGAGAGTTTACCGGCGGATAGCTGCGGCATCATTAACCGCCGTGGCCTGAGGATCTACGTAGGTTACGTGCTCAAGCACCAGACCATTGGGCTGGAGCAAGTCGGAGATGGCATTTGGGATGTTATTTTCGGTCCCATCATCCTTGGTAGAGTCGATGTGCGGGATGCCACTGATGGTTATGTAACACTCAAGGTGTTGTCACCTATGTGAGTGAACTTTTGTGTAACCCATGTGGGTGACCCGTACATGGCTCCTATCATCCGGCCCCTGCGCTACGCTCCGGGGTTCCCTCGCTACGGTCTTGCTCCCGGGAGTACGCGCTGCAGGCCCCATCCATGGGGCCTCAGCGCTTGACGGGCATCCATGCCCGTCACCTCCCTTCGCAAGCCCTGCGCTCGGCCTCCTGAAGTCGCAATCTGCGTCGCCTGATCTATCGCGCGCTTACAAGCAAAATCAAAATCAAGAGCAGAAACAGAAGCAGAAGCAGAAGCGAATACAGAAACAGCGTTACTGTGCGAACGCCCGCCCTAACCCACCGGGTACACCACTGCTGTCAGTTTCCTGCCAAGGCCCATTCGGGCTCAACGACCAGCTCCAGCCGTTATCAAACCGATAGTAGGTACGCTGCCGGTAGAAGGTATTGGGCTGCTTCTCCAACACATATACACCCAGTTTGGGATCCCAGTGGCTTGCCCCGCCAGGCGGTGGCGCAAAGCTGGCCGAGGTACGCGGCATGGGCTTGGGTATCGCCGCTGGCTTGCTCGGCGAAGTGGAAGGCTGCCTGCCCGGCAAGGGCTTGACCACCGGCCCAGACGGCGGCACACGCTCGATCGGTGGCGCGGGCTGCTCGTACGGCTCATGCACCGTACACGCAGACAAACCCAGGGCCAGGGTAATCAGGGTCAGGCGGACGGTGCTGTGCATGGCATTGCTCTCTTACTGGTCTGGAGTGTCGATAGTCAGGCGCTGGGTAGCCTGGGTGGCGCTAGACAACGGCGCCCCCTGGCCAATCCACTCACCCTGGGTAGGCTGACCCGCGCGTGAAACACGTGCAACCAGTTGGACTTCGGCATACTGCGACAGTTTCATCTGCGGCATCATCGCATCAGCATCAGACAACTCCACCTCGATCGGCAACTGCGCCACGGTCACCCGCTTGGCCGCCAGCGGCATCGGCGGGCCATTGCTGGCGCGAGCGAAGATAAACACCGTGTCGTCCGGCTGGACCTTGTCCTTCAAGGCAGCCGCCAGTTCCACCCGCACTTTCAGGCGAGCCGCCACAGGTGCAGGCTCGGTAGCCTGCACTGGCGCGCCACCTAGGCGCTCGGCGGCACGGTCGATCCCCCCCTGCAACGCCGCTCGCGATGCATCACCTTCTGGCAACTGCGCCAGCAAGCGCTTCCAGTAGTCGATGGCTTCCTGATAGCGCTCGCCTTCAAACGCGGCAATACCGCGCAGGCCCAGGCTGGTCACTTCGTTGGGGTCCGCCTTCAGCGCTTCGTCAGTCAGCGCCTGCAATTGCGGGCTCCACTGCTTGTTGGCGGCAAAGTACTGGGCCTGGGCCCACTGCCCCAGCAGCTCGGGCTGGCGGCCAGCCAAGGCCACGGCCCGTTCGAACGTACGCGCGGCATCGGCCGGGCGCTGCTCGGCCATGTAAGCCCGGCCAAGGAAATACATGGCCTCGGCCGAATCGGGCTGGGCCTGCACCACGCGTTCAAGGCGCGTGGTCATTTCTTCCATCGACTTGGGAGCCTCGGCAAACTCCTGGGTCAGCGCCACCTTGTCGGCCGCCCCGAAATGCAGGTACAGCCCCAGCGCCATCAGCGGTACCAGTACCGCAGCCAGCAGCGGCAGGGCCTTGCCCAAATGCCCCTGGCGCGGGGCCTCGGCGCCTTCGGTATCGGCCAGCAGCTCGCGGGCAGCCTCGTCCCGGCCCTTGGCCATCTGCGCCTCATCGAGCACACCGGCGGCTTGTTGGGCCGCCAGTTCGGCGACACGTTCCTGGTAAAGGGCCACGTTCAAGGCCGTGCGGTCTTCTTCCTGCTGGCGACGGCGGCCACGCAGGATCGGGAGCAGCAAAAAGCTGAGGGCAGCGAGCAGCAGAAGGCCCGCGCTAAGCCAGAATTCAATCATGGGTCTGTTCTTTTTCCAGCAGTTTGGCGAGACGCTCGCGTTCTTCGGCAGACAACTCATCGGCGCCTTGCGCGGCCGTAGCACGGCGCCGGCGTACGATCACCGCCAGCACCACGAAGCCACCGGCCAGCAAGATCCCCGGGCCAAACCACAGCAGCCAGGTACGCCCGCTGAGCGCCGGCTTGTAGCGCACGAAGTCGCCATAGCGGTCGACCATGAAGTCGATGATCTGCTGGTTGCTCTGGCCTTCGCCGAGCATGCGGAAGATTTCTCGGCGCAGGTCGGCAGCAATCGGCGCGTTGGAGTCGGCAATATCCTGGTTCTGGCACTTGGGGCAGCGCAGTTCCTTGGTCAACTGTTGGTAACGCTCGCGCTCGGCCTCGTCGCGAAACTGGTAGGTGTCGATAGCCGCCTTGGCCACACCGGCCAGGCTCATGCCCAGCACCGCAGCTGCCAGCCAGCGCCTCATGGCTTGGCCTCGTCGATCAGGCCCTGGTACAACGGCGCCAGCTGTTCACGCCAGACCGTGGCATCGACGATGCCGACGTGCTTGTAGCGGATGATGCCCTTGGCATCGATCAGGAAGGTTTCCGGCGCCCCATACACCCCAAGGTCCAGGCCCAGGCTGCCCTGTTCGTCACGAATATCCAGCTGATAGGGGTTGTGGAACTCGGCCAACCACTTCTGAGCGGCGGCGTTGTCATCCTTGTAGTTGACCCCATGGATCACCACCCCCTGCTGTGCCAGCTGGTTCAGGTACGGGTGCTCGACCTTGCACGACGGGCACCAGGTGGCCCACACGTTGACCAGTGCCGGGCGCCCCTGCAAGTCGGCCTGAGTCAGGGTGCGGTCCCCCTGTGTCGACGCCAGGGAAAACACCGGGAACGGTTTGCCGATCATTGCCGAAGGCAGCTCGTCGGGCTTGAGGAAAAGCCCCTTGTAGAGGAACACCGCCACCAGCAGGAACACTGCAAGGGGCACTACCATGATCCAACGCTTCATGCAGCTGCTCCAGACACGCCCAGGACATCACGCACCCGGGTCTTGACCTTGACGCGGTAGCGCCGGTCGAGGGCCGCCAGCAACCCGCCCAGGCCGGTCAGCAGACCGCCCAGCCAGATCCAGCGGACGTAAGGCTTAATATGTACGCGCACAGCCCAGGCGCCATTCTCCAGTGGCTCGCCAAGCGCGACGTACAGGTCGCGGGTAAAGCCGGCGTCGATGCCCGCTTCGGTCATCATCGACTGTTGCACGGTGTACAGGCGCTTCTCTGGGTACAGTGTGGTCACTTCACGGCCATTGCGGCTGACCACGATGGTGCCCTTGTCAGAGATGAAGTTCGGCCCCTCGAAGTGCTTGGCGCCCTGGAACAGGAAGTGGTAGCCACCCAGCTCCACGCTTTCGCCCGGCGCCATGCGCAGGTCGCGCTCGGCGCTGTTGTTGCTGGACAGCACCACGCCCAGCGCACACACCGCCAGGCCCAGGTGCGCCAGTTGCATGCCCCAGTAGCTGCGGCCCAGGCCCGGCAGGCCTTTGACCAGGCCCTTGTGGCGGGTCTTGTCGAAAATGTCACGCAGCCCGCCAAGCACTACCCAGGCGGCCAGGGCGAAGGCCGTCAGCGTCGGCCAGTCGAAGTCGTCGACGATAAAGCCGGCAACCGGGGCAAGGATGGCACTGCCGATCAATACCGGGGTCATCATGCTGACCAACCATTTGCCCGGGGTGTCCTTCCAGCGCACCACCACGCCCACGCTCAGCACCACCATCAGCAGCGCCATCAGTGGCAGGAACAAGGCGTCGAAATAGGGCGGGCCGACCGACAGCTTGGCCCCGGTCAGGGCATCGAGCACCAATGGGTACAGGGTACCGAGCAGAATCATCGACGCCGCGACCACCAGCACCAGGTTGTTGGCCAGCAGCAGCGTTTCACGCGACCACAGGGCGAAACCGACCTGGCTCTTGACCACCGGTGCGCGCAGGGCGAACAGGGTGAGCGACCCGCCGACCACGAACAGCAGGAAAAACAGGATGAAAATACCCCGCGACGGGTCGGCGGCAAACGCGTGCACCGAGGTCAGCACCCCGGAACGCACCAGGAAGGTACCCAGCAGGCTCAGCGAGAATGCGGCAATTGCCAGCAGCACCGTCCAGCTCTTGAATACCCCGCGTTTCTCGGTCACCGCCAGCGAGTGGATCAGTGCGGTGCCCACCAGCCAAGGCATGAACGAGGCGTTTTCCACCGGGTCCCAGAACCACCAGCCACCCCAGCCCAGTTCGTAGTAGGCCCACCATGACCCCAAGGTGATGCCAACACCCAGGAAAGCCCAGGCGACGATGGTCCACGGCCGCGACCAGCGCGCCCAGGCAGCGTCCAGCCGGCCGCCGAGCAAGGCGGCAATGGCAAACGCGAAGGCCACCGAGAAGCCCACATAGCCCATGTAGAGCATGGGTGGGTGAACGATCAGGCCAAAGTCCTGCAGCAGCGGGTTGAGGTCACGGCCATCGGTCGGCACCTGCGGCAGCAGGCGCTGGAACGGATTGGAAGTAATGATCAGGAAGCTCAGGAAGCCCACGCTGATCATGCCCATTACCGCCAGCACGCGGGCCAGCATCACCTGCGGCAACTGCCGGGAGAACACCGACACGGCAAAGGTCCAGCCGCCGAGGATCAGCGCCCAAAGCAGCAACGAACCCTCATGGGCGCCCCACACCGCACTGAACTTGTAGTACCAGGGCAAGGCGCTGTTGGAGTTGCTGGCCACATAGGCGACCGAGAAATTGTCTGTCATGAAGGCATGGGTCAGGCAGGCAAAGGCAAATGCCAGGAAGGCGAACTGCCCCCACGCTGCCGGCCGCGCCAGGCTCATCCACAGGCTGTCGCCACGCCACGCGCCAAGCAACGGCACACTGGCCTGCACGACGGCAAAGCAGATGGCCAGAATCATCGCCAACTGGCCCAGTTCGGGGACTACCAGTGCTGCGTTCATGGCTTCGTCTCCCCGCCGGTAGCGGCCTGGCCGCTTTCCTTCAGGGCCTTGGTAACTTCGGGCGGCATGTATTTCTCGTCGTGCTTGGCCAGCACTTCATCGGCTACCACCACACCGTCGGCATTGAGCTTGCCAAGGGCGACGATGCCCTGCCCTTCGCGGAACAGGTCGGGGAGGATGCCGCGGTAGGTGATGGGTACCGACTTGTTGAAGTCGGTTACCACGAAACGCACGTCCAGCGAGTCGGCCGAACGCTGCACCGAGCCTTTCTCCACCATGCCGCCGGCGCGGATGCGCGTGTCCAGCGGGGCTTCGCCGTTGGCGATCTGGGTCGGTGTATAGAACAGGTTGATGTTCTGCTGCAATGCGCTCAAGGCAAAGCCGACGGCAACCCCGACGCCGACCAGCAGGCCGACGATGAGCAACAGGCGTTTCTTGCGCTGCGGATTCACTGGTTGTTCTCCCGGCGCAAACGGCGCGCCTCTTCTTGCAAATAGCGACGACGGGCCAGCAGTGGCGCACCGACATTCAGCGCCAGCACCGCCAGGCAGATGCCATAGGCCGACCACACGTACAGCCCATGGTGGCCCATGGCGAGAAAGTCACCGAAGGTGGCAAAGCTCATTGTGCGGCCCTCCGTCCCAGGCTGTTCAATACTTCGTCCCTGACCCAACTGGCGCGTGCTTCGCGCTTGAGCACTTCAAGGCGCATACGCAGCAGCAGTACGGCGCCGAAGAAACAGTAGAAACCCAGCGCCGTGCACAACAGCGGCAGCCACATTTCGGCCGGCATCGCCGGCTTTTCGGTAAGGGTGAAGGTGGCCCCCTGGTGCAAAGTGTTCCACCACTCCACCGAATACTTGATGATCGGGATATTCACCACACCGACAATCGCAAGCACCGCACAGGCCTTGGCTGCACTGTCACGATTACTGATCGCCTGGCCCAGCGCAATAATGCCGAAGTACAGGAACAGCAGGATGAGCATGGACGTAAGGCGGGCATCCCACACCCACCAGCTGCCCCAGGTCGGCTTGCCCCAGATGGCGCCGGTAACCAGCGCCACGGCGGTCATCCAGGCGCCAATGGGCGCGGCACATTGCAGGGCGACGTCGGCCAGTTTCATCTTCCACACCAGCCCCACCACCCCGGCCACCGCCAGTAGCACATAGCAGGACTGCGCCAGCATCGCCGCCGGCACATGGATATAGATGATGCGGAAGCTGTTGCCTTGCTGGTAGTCCTGGGGGGCGAAGGCCAGGCCCCAGGTGATGCCGACCAGCAGCAGGAGCACGGCAGCACCGGCCAGCCACGGCAGCATGCGGCCGCTGATGGCATAGAACCATTTCGGGGAGCCCAGCTTGTGGAACCACGTCCAGCTTATTTTCATCAGGGTACATCCAGGGTATTTGCCGGGCTTGAGAGCCCGGGACTCGTTATTCGCCGACGCTGATCTTCAGGCCGGCCGCTATCGCAAAGGGTGCCAGGGTAACGGCCAGGGCCGTCAGACTGGCGAGCCAGAGCAGATGGCCGGTTGCCGGCATATTTTGCAACGCCGCTTGCAACGCACCACTGCCCAGGATCAATACAGGGATATACAACGGCAGAATCAGCAACGCCAGTAACAAACCTCCGCGTTTAAGGCCGACTGTCAGTGCCGCACCTACCGCGCCCAGCAAGCTCAATACCGGCGTACCCAGCAGCAGCGAACCGAGGAGCACCGGCAAGCAATGGCTTGGCAGCCCCAGCATCAGTGCCAGCAGTGGCGCCAACAATACCAGCGCCAGCCCGGAAAAGATCCAGTGCGCCAGCACCTTGGCCAGCACCAGCAACGCCAGTGGGTGCGGCGACAGCACCCATTGCTCCAGCGAGCCGTCTTCGAAATCGCTGCGGAACAGGCCGTCCAGCGACAACAACACGGCCAGCAACGCCGCCACCCAGACCAGGCCCGGCGACAAGGTTTGCAACAATTGGCTTTCCGGGCCGACCGCCAGCGGGAACATGGCCACGACAATGGCGAAGAACACCAACGGGTTGGCCAGTTCGGCCGGGCGACGGAACAGCAGGCGCGCTTCGCGGCGCAGCAACAAAATGAATACGCTCATGCAGCCCATTGCCCCAGGTTCAGTTCTCGGTAACCGGAGGGCTTGCGTTCCAGTGTGTGGTGAGTCGTCAGCACCACCGTGCCGCCCTGCTCGCAGTGGGCTGCCAGGTGCGCTTCAAGCTGCGCCACGCCTTGCTTGTCGAGCGCGGTGAACGGCTCGTCGAGAATCCATAGCGGCGGGCAAGCCAGGTGCAGCCGGGCCAGCGCCACGCGGCGCTGCTGGCCGGCCGACAGGGTATGGCAGGGGACGTCTTCGAAACCGCGCAGGCCGACAGCCTCCAGCGCCGCCCAGATCGCCTCGCGGCTGGCCGGATGGTGCAAGGCGCACAGCCAGGTGAGATTCTCCTCGGCGGTGAGCAAGTCCTTGATGCCGGCGGCGTGGCCAATCCACAGCAGGGCGCTGGCCAGGGCATGGCGCTGCTCTGCCAGTGGCTTGCCACCCAGCAGAATCTGCCCGGCCGTCGGCTGCATCAGCCCGGCCAACAGGCGCAACAGGCTGGTCTTGCCACTGCCGTTGGGGCCACTGATCTGCAGCATGTCACCGGCGCCCAGCTCGAAATCGAGCTGTTCGAACAGCAGGCGCCAGTCGCGCTCGCAGGCCAGGCCTGCGGCTTGGAGGTGAAGGGTCACGGTTTCGCCTTATCTTCAGTAGGGCTTTGGAGCGGCGTCGCCTGTTTCGCGGGTGAACCCGCTCCCACAGAACCCTGTAGGAGCGGGTTCACCCGCGAAGCAGCCAACACCGCTCCAGAACCCTTGTGTCTCAAGTCGCCCCGCGCGCTGCCGTTATACTGGCAACCACGGGCGCTCGGCATTATTACACGCGCCGCCGCGCTGCCAAGAGGCCGGGCTCGACAGGTTGTATACAATCATGACTGAAATCAATAGTCTCGGCGCACAAACCGCGATCAACAGCCAAGCCATGAAGGCGGGCACGACCGGCGAACTGCTGCGCCTTATCCAGGCGCAGCCCGGGCTGCTGGCCCCCGGCGAAACCGCGCAAGCCGAGGTTTTATCGTTGCGCCAGGCGGGCCAGGACTTTCAGCTGGTGCTAAGGCTGATGCAGGCCAACGGCGTGCAGACCCAATTACAGGCCAACGCCAGCCAGCCGCTGCCCCAAGGCAGCCAGATCACCGTCAGCCAGACCGAAAGCAATCGCCTGGCGATCATGTTGCAACAGGCCAGCGCCAGCCAGGTCGCCACCCTCACCCAGCTGGACACCAGCAAGGTGCCGGTCGGCACCTTGGTGCAAGGCAAGGTCCTGACCAACCAGCCGCTGGCCCAGGCACCCGGCCAACCGGCCGTGTACCGGGCGCTGGTCAGCTTGCTCAACAGCACTCAGGCCGGAGCCACGCTGAGCATCGACAGCCCGCGCCCGCTGGCCATTGGCAGCCTGCTCAGCGCCCTGGTGCAGGGTGATCAGTCATTGCGCTTCGTGCCGCTCAGCGGCAGGCAGGACCAACTCAGCATTGCCCAACAGCTGCTGACACAGCAAAACCGTCAAGCCTCGCTGCCCGGCCTGCTCAACGCCCTGCAACAGCTCACCCGCGACCCAGGCGTCGATGGCGAGCTGCGCGCCAGCGCCGAACGCCTGCTGGCCGGCCTGCCGGACGCCCGACAACTGGGCGACGCCAAGGCAGTGGCCCAGGCCTTGAACAACAGCGGCAGCTTTCTCGAAGCGAAGCTGCTGAGTGGGTCCACCGCCAGCGTCGACACCGACCTCAAAGCGCATTTACTGCGGCTGATGGCCCAGGCCCCTGCCCTCCCGGCAGGGGCCTCCACTCTGAGCCCCGCCAACCTGGCCCTGACCATGCCGATACTGGCGCGCAGTGCACTGGGCATGCTCGAGCGGGTCAGCCCCAAACCGCAGCCGGGCGCGTTCCCATTACCGTCGCGCCTGCTCAAGGCCCTGGAAGAGGAAGGCGACCTGCAACAGCTGCTGCGCCTGGCTGCCGCTGCTGTTTCACGTTTGCAGAGCCACGCCATGAGCAGCCTGCAACAAACCGGCACGCTGGAAAACGGCAACCTGCAGACCACCTGGCAAACCGAAGTGCCGATCCGCCACGGCCAGGACTTCATCCCGCTGCAAGTCAAACTGCAGCGCGAAGAAACCCCACAACAACAGGCCGACCGCCAACATGAAGCCCAAAACCCTCGGCAAGCCCTGTGGCGCATCGAGCTGGCCTTCGACTTGTCCCCGCTCGGCCCCCTGCAAGTGCAGGCGCAACTGAGCGAGGGCCGCCTGAGCGGGCAGCTATGGGCGGAGCGCGAGCAGACCGCGCGGTTGATCGACGCCCAGCTTGGCGCGCTGCGCGCGCGCCTGGTGGCCCGGGGCCTGGAAGTCGGCGACCTGGCGTGCCACCCGGGCATCCCGCCGCAGGGGCCGCGCACACGGATGGAACAACGCTGGGTGGACGAAACCGCATGAACGATACGACACCACGCCAAGCCATAGCGCTGAACTACGACGGCCATCAGGCACCGACCCTCACCGCCAAGGGCGACGAGGACCTGGCCGAGGCCATCCTTGCGCTCGCCCGCGAACACGAAGTGCCGATCTACGAAAACGCCGAGCTGGTGCGCCTGCTGGCGCGGCTGGAGCTGGGCGATCAAATACCCGAAGCGCTGTACCTGACCATTGCCGAAATCATCGCCTTCGCCTGGCAACTGCGCGGCAAGGTACCCGCCGGCTTCGATGATCCGCGCCCGAC
>NZ_JBJJLR010000068.1:0-22238 GCF_046230975.1 Pseudomonas sp. KCJK9058 | reverse complement strand
GGTGGCCGCTGACAGCCAACGGCAAGCTCGACCGCAAGGCCTTGCCCAAGGCCGATGCCAGCCTGCTGCAGCAAGCCTACAACGCTCCCCAGGGCGCGCTGGAACAGGCCTTGGCCACGTTGTGGCAAACCGCGCTCAACGTCGAACGTATCAGCCGCGACGATCACTTCTTCGAACTGGGTGGCCACTCGTTGCTGGCCATCCAGCTGCTGGCCAGCATCAAGCAGGCACTGGGCCTGGCAGTGCGTATCCAGGACCTGCTCGCCTACCCCCGCATCGACCTGCTGGCTGCACATCTGGGCCGTGAGCATGCCTGTGCGAGCCCGTGCATCGTGCCCCTCAACCGCCCGGCCACACCGCTGCCTGCATTGTTCTGTATCCACCCCAGCGGCGGCATGGTCTTCAGCTATCAGCCGCTGGCCAGGTGCCTGGAACCGCAGGCTCGCGTATACGGCGTGCAGCACCGGGGCGGCAGCCCGGCGCCGGCCGAACGGCAGGGCTGGCAAGCGATGATCACCGACTACACCGCACAGATCCGCCAGGCACAACCGTCCGGGCCATACCGCCTGATGGGCTGGTCCCTGGGCGGCAGCATTGCCTGGGACATCGCCCGGCAGCTGGAACAGGCCGGCTGCGAGGTCGCATTCCTGGGGCTGGTCGACAGCACCCTGCCCGAGGCGCAGTTAAGCCGCGCCGCGTTCCCCCCTCACACCCCTCGCCCAGCCCGCCACAGCGATACGCCGGGCCAGCGCGAGCTGCAAGACACCGTCGAGCTGTTCGGGCTGTTGTTCCCGCAGGCCAAACAGGCCGCCGCCGAGCAGCTGCACGCCAACCCTACTCAGGACGTCAAGGCGTTCTACCAGTGGGCCACGGCGCACCTGGCTGACGCTGGCAGCAATGTCCAGGGCGTGCTGGCCAGTGCCAAGGCCCAGATCATGAATGCCCAGGCGTTCGACATCCACGATCAGCTGGAAGCGAGCTTCGCCGATTTCACCCTCACTCCGCTCAGGGTCAAGCCCAGTTGCTGGTGGTCGCAGGTGCACAAGAGCGCAGCACACATTCACGCCGCCGAGCAGGTCATCCGCCAGTTCTGCGCAGGGGGTGAGCTGGACGTTTCGCTGCACTCACCCTACCCACACGAAACCATGATGCTGGAGCAGCCCCTGATCGACTCGTTCATCGAGGCGTTCGGCCGTAGCTGCCCGGCACCCTGAATACCCCGTCACACCTGCCAAAAAGGAAACGTTCGCCATGAAGTGCGCCCCCTACACCGTCACCGGCCTGGCCCTTGCCCTGGCCATGGCGGCCTGCCCGCTACTCGCCCAGGCTGCCAGCAAGACCCCGGGCGAGGTCTTCCAGGATTGCAAGGCCGGCTGCCCGGAAATGGTCGTGCTGCCTGCGGGCAGTTTCGTCATGGGCACGCCGGATGACGAACCGGGCAAGCAGCCCGACGAAGGCCCGCAACATACCGTGACCTTCGCCAAACCCTTCGCCATCAGCCGTTTCCAGGTCACCGCTGGCGAGCTGGATGCCTATATCAAGGAAACCGGCGTGGTCATCAAGGACGGTGACAAACGCCCAGGGCGCCTGTGCCAGGCCAGCAAGCCTCGCTACCCGCAAGGGCCGCGCCAGCCGGCAGTGTGCGTCGATTACTACGATGTGCAGGCCTATGCGCAGTGGCTGAGCAAGAAAACCGGCCACACTTACCGCATGCTCAGCGAGGCCGAACGCGAGTACGCGGCACGGGCCGGCTCCACCGGGCCGTTCCCGTTCCCGTTCGATGAAGAAGGCGACTACCAGATCAGCAAGCACGCCAATACCTACGGCCCCAAGGACGGCTACAGCTACACCTCACCGGTAGGCAGCTACCCGCCCAATGCCTTTGGCGTCTATGACATGCACGGTAACGTGTATGAATGGGTCGCCGACTGCTACCACAAGGACTACGTCGGCGCGCCCAGCGATGGCAGCGCCTGGATGGAGGCCGACGGCGGGCTTTGCCAGGCGGCGCACATGCGCGGGAATGACTGGGGTGAAGCGCCGATCTTCTCGCGTTCGGGCAATCGCAATGATCGCGAACGCACGGTACGTGGCGACTTCCTGGGCTTTCGTGTAGCGCGGGAACTGTGACCTGGCGCAGGCCATCTGGGCGGGGTACCCGCCAAGATGGCCTGCGTGGCCCCAGGTTCAGAACTGTGGGGTGTATTTGACCGAGAACATGAAGTTGCGAGGGTCGCCGTAATAGTTGTTGGCAGTGACAGCCGCATACGACGGAATGTAGTAGACCTTGTCGAAGATGTTGTTGAAGTTGACCGCCAGGCTAACTTCGTCGCTGACCTTGTAACCAAGGCGCGCATTCCAGATGGTGAAGCCGGGCGAATCGAACTTGCGATCGAAGGCAACGGTACTGCTCTGGCTGTTGAAACCGCCGCCGACACTGAAGCGGCTGAAGTCACCAGGCAGGGTGTAGTCCGTCCACACCTTCACCGAGTGTTTCGGCGTCCAGGTGGAGAAGATCTTGCCCTCGTTCGTGTTGTCCTTGAGGTACTTGGTGGTGTTGTAGACGTAACTGGCCGACGCTTGCAAGCCTGGCAGCACCTCACCGTTGATCTCGGCCTCAAGGCCCTGGCTACGCACTTTGCCGGACGCTTCCGAGCATCTGGACCCATCACAGATTTTTGTGACATCCTGAACCGGCACTGCTCGGTTCTCGTGGTCATAGCGGAACAGGGCAACGCTGGTATTGACCTGGCCATCGTAGAGTTCACCCTTCAGACCGAGTTCGTAGTTGCTGCCAACGATCGGCTCGATCGTAGAGCCACCGACGCCCTTGGCACTCTGCGGAATGAAGACGTCCGCATAGCTGGCGTAGGCCGACCATTGCGGCGTCAATTCGTAAACCAGGCCCGCGTAAGGGGTGACGACACCGTTGTTGGCCTTGGAAGCCGGGCTGTCATACTTATAGACACCGGCCTCATAGACCTGAGAGTCGTAATCGTAGGAGTACCAGCTGGTACGCCCACCGAGGATCAGGGTCAGCGGGTCGGTCAGCTTTACGCGCCAGGTACCGTAGATACCTTTCTGCACGATCGTGTACTGGCTGTCGGTACGCGTGCCACGGGCCGCCAGGCTGTCGTAGTTCTCGAAGGGCAAGTGGTTGTCGAGATCGAAAATGTTCGCCCCCGCGCTGCGCACCACCGCCATGGTGTTGTCGCTGGTGAGGCGTGAGTAGTTACCGCCGAAGACCACTTCCTGGTCGAAGCCAAAACCGTTGAAGTCGCCATCGACGAACATGTCCAGGCCACGGCTGTGGGAGTTGAAATCGGTGGCATAGCGCCAGTCGAACAACCCAGACCCATCGTTGGCCAGGCCGGTCGGCGCTACCACGTAGGCGTAGGTCATTTCGTTGCGCTCGTTGATCGCCACCGCCGCGGTCTTGAACTTCCAGTGGTCGTTGAAGCGGTGCTCGAGGTCGACATACAACGCCAGCTGCTCGGTCATGCCGCGGTTCCAGTCGGAGCCGGTGAAGGTCGAGCGCGACAAGCCTACGTCCCGGCCGTCACTGAAGCGCGGCAAACCGGCGACCATAGGCGTGAAACGCGTCTTGCGATCGCTGATGCCGACACCGAGGGTGGTGTCTTCAGACAGGTCGAAGTCCAGCGCACCGTAGACCTTCTGCTCCCAGCCGCCCACATAGTCGATGAACGAGTTGCGCGTATCGTAGTCGACCACGGCACGCCCACGGATATTGCCCGCCTCGTTCAGCGGGCCGCCAACGTCAACCTGGGTGGCATAGTGGTCCCAGGAACCGGCCTGGGCGGTCAGGGTGACTGTCGGCTTGGCCTGGCCGCGCTTGCGCACGAAGTTGATCGCGCCACCGGGGCTGTTGGCCCCTTGCAGCAGCGCCGCGCCGCCACGCAGCAGTTCGACACGGTCATAGAATGCCGTCGGTTCCGTCAGGTAGCTGCCCAGCGCGTAGATGCCACGGGTCATGGGCACGCCATCGTACTGCAGCGAATCGATTTCAAAACCGCGCGAGGTGATGAAGCCGCCGGTACCCGGGCTTTTGGCGAAGGTCATGCCCGGGGCGTTGGCCAACAGTTCCGTCAGGTCGGTGATGTTCTGGTCATCCATGCGCTTGCGGGTCATCACCGACACGCTCTGCGGAATGTCCTTGAGCTTGTGTTCGCTCTTGCCGATGGTGACGCCACCGGTGGTATACGAGTTGCTGCCTTCGGTGGTCACGCCCAACGTGTTGCCCGTGATGCTGGTGGTGCCCAGCTCCAGCGCCGAGGACGCAGCGCGCTCACGCCGCACCAGGGTCAGGGTATCGCCCTCCAGGCTGTAGCTGACCGGCAAGCCGCGCAACAGCTTGGCCACTGCCGCGTCGACGGTGTAGCTGCCACGCACTTCATTGCCACGCAGGTCGGCCATTTCCGAGGCGTTGTAGATGAACTGCACATCGGCCTGCTCGCCAAGCGCACGCAGGGCGTTGGGCAGCGACTGGGCAGCGATGTCGAAGTTGACCCCCTGAGCCCAGACCTGGGCGGCCATGGGCAGCATCAATGCGGCGCCCAGCACCCCTTTGCCGAGCAACGCCCGGGATGAGCGGGCGCTGATCGAGCGGGACATGCAAAGCGCCTTGACCAATGGTTTGAACTCGAAAAATCCTGCTGGCATGGTATTTCTCTATTTATATCGTGTAATGAAATCGTCCCGCGCCCGCCAACGGCCCCCAAACGGCCGAGCTGCCCATCCTCCCCCGGGCAGATCCCGCGACAGACGCCTGACACGCAAGTCAAAACGGCTTGCCACGTGTGGCTTTCAGCGCGCTCCTACATAAGACGCATCACCCTGGAAAATCCAGAATGAGAATTTTTTGCATTAGTATCTCGCCGGCATCCTTCCACGCAATCGGCACGGCAGTACGGGGGAGGCAATGCAAAAGACCCCAGGGGCGGGTTGCCCGCCCCTGGGCGTGGTGAGGCTCAGCGGCTTTTTTCCAGCAGCCGGGCTTTTTCTTCAGGGCTCATGCTGTCGAGCCGCAGACGGGCCTGGGCCAGCTTGAGCAACTGGCCAGGGTTGGCTTCGCGCTCGCGCAGCGCCTGGGCAAGGGTGGCAACCGTAGCGTGGTCGAAGATGACGCCTGGATTGATGTCGCACTGCAGCAACTTGCGAATACCTGCCGCCAGCTTGATGACCAGCAGCGAATGCCCGCCCAGTGCAAAAAAGTCCTGCTCGATGCCCACTTGCTCCAGCCCCAGCAGTTGCGCCATGCGCTGCGCAATCACGGTTTCCAGTGCATCACGCGGGGCCAGCAGACCCGCCGCAGGTTCATTGCCCACCTGCCGCAACGCTTGCCGGTCGAGCTTGCCGTTGCCCAGGCGCGGCAACCGCGGCAATGCCTGCAGGGTACGCGGCAGCATCACCGCCGGCAGTTGCCGGGCAAGGTACTCGCGGACCGCGTCCAGGGCAGCCGCCGTGGCCTCGTCGCGCAAGCTGACATACGCGCTCAGCGCTTCTCCATCACACAACACCGCCGCCTCGACCACCTGCGGTGCACCCGACAGCTGTGCCTCGATCTCCGCCAGCTCGATGCGGAAGCCGCGTATCTTCACCTGATGGTCGCGCCGGCCTTGCAGCTCGATAGCACCGTCCGGGCGATAGCGGGCCAGGTCGCCGGTGCGGTAAAGCCGCTCGCCCGCCACGAACGGGCTCTCGACGAACGCCGGCGGGTCACTCTGCACGTCTTGCAGGTAGCCGCGACACACCTGCTGCCCACCGACATACAGTTCGCCCAGCACGCCGGTGACCGCCAACTGCAAGTGCTGATCCAGCACATAGACCTGGTTGTTGGGCAACACCTGCGACAACCCGAGGGTGCCGGTCGGTACCGCCCGAACCGGGTGCACCATGACCCCAACCGTGGTTTCGGTCGGGCCGTAATGGTTGAACAGCTTGCAGTCCGGACGTATCTGCAACAGGCGCTGCAGCAACGCCGCGCTCGGGGCTTCCCCGCCCAGGATGACGGTGGCCGGTACTGCCGGTGCCTTCGACTCCAGCAGCGCGCTCAGGTGCGACGGCACGATCTTCAGGCAGTCGATTGCCTGCTGCTCGAGATACGCAGCAAACAGTTCAGCATCCTTCATCACCTCGTCGGCGGCCACGTGCAGTGTCGCACCCACATACAAGGCTGCGAACAGCGTCGTATGGCCAAGGTCGGCCGACACCGTCGAGCCGAATGCGAAGTGACGACAGCCCTCCAGCGCCAGCGTGTGGCACACGCCTGCGGTGTAGTTCAGCAGTTGCCGGTGCTCGACCACTACGCCTTTGGGGGTGCCTGTCGAGCCCGAGGTGAACAGGACATAGGCGGCATCGCTGGCGCTGGCGGCGTGCGGTTGCAGCCGTGCAGTGTCAACCGCCAGCGGGTACAGGCTGTCGAGGCTCAGCGCCTCTATGCCCTGCTCACGCAGGCTGGCCACCGCTGCCGGTTCGACCAGCACCTGCGTGGCGCCGGCCTGTGTCATCAGGCGCACCTGCCGGGCAACGGGCCAGTGCGGCTCCAGCGCCAGGTAGGCTGCGCCGACACGCCAACTGGCCAACATCGCCACGACCCAGTCCAGCGAACGCGGCAGCGCCAGTGCCAGCACCGCCCCGGGTTGCACGCCAGCCTGCTGCAGCGCCAGCGCCAGGCGCTGCACTGCCAACTCCAGTTGGGCGTAACTCAGGCCCGCGTCACCTGCGACCAGCGCCAACGCGTCGGGGGTGTCGATTGCCCACTGGCTGATCTGGGCCGCCAGTGATGTCTCGGCCAGTGGTTGCGGCGCGGGGTTGATCGACAGCAGGCGCTGGCGCTCGGCTTCACCCAGCAGGTTCAACTGCCGCAGCGGGCGGTCCGGCGCCTGGACGATGCTGCGCAGCAATTCAATGTACTGCTCCAGCAGGCCTTGCATGCCGCGCGCACTGTAGCGCCCGGCCAGGTAATCCAGGCTCACGGTAATTGGTTGGTCAGCACCCGCTGCTGGGCAAATGCGCAGCTGCAGCTCGATGCCCGCCGGCAGGCGTGGCGCCAGTAGCTCGCCCTGCCAGCACAGCCCGCCGGCAACCTGCGGCGCGAGCGCCGGCGTAGTGGAAAACGCCACGGTCGGCACGGCTGTGGGCACCCATTCCGGTACCCAGTACTCCTGCCACGCCACATGCTGCTCCAGCGCGGCGCCGAGCGCTGCAAGGTGCTCGCCGAAACGGGTTTCGTCAGCCCACTGCAGGCACAACGGCAATAACTTGCTGAACGCCCCCGCACTGTTCGCGAAGTAGTCATAATCCTGTCGCGCATCGTGCTGCCAGGCGCCCAACAACCGGTTGCTGTCGCCAAGCCGGCCCAGCAAGGCCCACCAGGCCGCCTGCAGCAGCGTGTCCAGGCTGGCCTGACGGGCGTCGGCCAGGCGTTGCAACTGCCCCTGCAAGGCCAGCGGCAGATTCACCTGATGGTGTGCCTGATGCGTCGCTGGCTGGTCCTGGCGATAGGCTGGCCAAGGCGCGCTCATGCCCTGCTCCGTTGGCATCAGGTGCCCTTGCCAGTAGCCACGGGCTGCCGCTGCATCCTCATCCTGGGCCACTTCGGCACGCCACTCCAGGTACTGCCCGAAGGCTTCAGGCAGGCCTTCATCCGGCACGGCTGGCGTGTCATACAACGCCGCCAGGTCACGGTACAGCATGGCCATGCCAGCCGCGTCGCAGGCAAAGCCCGCCACCCCCAGCCATAGATGCCATTGCCCGGCATCGGCGGCCGGTACCAGCAAGGCCTGGGCGGCTGGCAGCTGGTCGATTTCGAAGCGCTGCTGCAACCAAGGCTCGAGCAGTGCCGGCGCACCTGCCTCGGCCTGCACTGCCAGCGTCAGGGCTGGCCGCCGGGCGCCGATGAACTGGCGCATGCCGCGGTATCCCGGGGCAGTGCCCAGGCGCCCGGCCAATATCGGGTGGCGCTCGACCAAGCGCTCAAGCGCCTGGCTCAGGCGCGCCGGGTCCGGCCGAACCTGAACGCTGATCTTCAGCAGCGTCGCGGCCTGTGACCAGTCCGGGCAAGCGGGCAAGGCATCGAGCCAGTGTTGCTGGTCGACGGTCAGGGCAAAACCGATGTCCTCGGCCTGGTCTACGTAACTGTTCATCCCTGGGCCTCCTCGGTCGCCATCACCTGCATGGCCGCAGCCGCCTCCAGCGCGGCCCGGTCGAACATGTCGCCCATCGCCACGACGATCTTGCGCGGCCCCTCGTACGGGTCACGGGCATGCGCCGCCAGCATGTTGTCGACCAGGATCACGTCGCCTTTCTGCCATTGGAACCGCACGGCACAGGCTTCATACAGCTCGCCGATCAGTTGCATGTCCTGATCGGGGATCGGCGAACCATCGCCGAAGTACACATGCCGTGGCATGCGCTCCAGACCGAACATGGCCAGCAGGTCTTCACGCGCATCCGGCTCCAGCCAATAGATGTGGTGCAGCTGCACCTGGTTGAAGAACGAGCGTGCGCCGGTGATCGGGTGCGTGATGATTGCCGGGCAGCGGGTGCGGGTCTGCAACTCGTCGTTGTCCAGCCAGCGCCATTCGATGCCAGCGGCACGGCAACGGGCCTCGACCTCGGCGCGGTCATCGGTGCGGAAGAAATGCTGCCATGGCACGTCGAGCTTGTCGGCGAACGTGCGCACATACAGCAGCCCTTTGTCCTCGAGGGTTTGCCGCAGTGCCTGCGGCAGCTTTTCGTACATCAGGCGGCAGTCGACCACCGGCGTGGCACCGCCGACCGGCGAAGGCTGCTCGCAATAGAACATCTGCTTGCGCGGCCAGCTGTCCTGGTGCGCACTCTCGTTATGGAACAAGATCATTTTGTTTTCCGGGTACGGCGTGGAGCGGTAGGTGTTCTTGCCCCCCTCCTTCTTCGGCAGGTCACCGTATTGACCGTAAAGCCCCGGCTGTACAGCTTCGGCGAATGCTTCAAACCCCTGGATACCCTCCAGGGCAAAGCCGCGGAACAGGATCCCCGCATGCTCGCCCAGCTTGCGCTCGACCAGCGGCCGGTTGTTGCGCACCCACTCGATCAGGTCGATCGATGCGTCGCCAGGCTCGACGAGCAACGGGAACAGCTGGCCTGGTACCAGCAGCGACTCGCGCACCGCCGCCCGTGGCGGTGCAGCTGCAGTGGCGCCGGCAGAGCGCTTGAGGAATTTGCCCAGCTTGTCGGCCTTGCTGGCCGGGGCGCTTACCAGTGTGCTGCCAGCCAGGGCGCCACCCTGTAATGGAACGTTCATCGCTTGCCACCTCATATCCTGAACACTGACGATCTGTTCGAGCATCGCGATCCATGCGCTGACGAGTCGCTGGATATGCTCTTGCCTGAAAAGCGTTGTCGCAAACTGCCAGTTGCCACTGAGCTGCCCGGCCTCCTGTTCGATGAACAGGGCCATGTCGAACTTCGAATACAGCGCCGGGGCGGGCAGCGCCTGCACGGTAATGTCGGCCAGGGCTTCGCTGCGTACGGGCAGGTTGTTCATCACGAACAGCACCTGCACCAGCGGGTTCATGCCGCGCACCCGCGGGGCGCCATGGGCCTCGACGATCATGTCGAACGGCAGGTCCTGATGCTCCAGGGCCGCGAGCAAGGTGCGCTGGGTGCCCTGCACGAAGTCACCGAAGGCCAGCCCATCACTCACCCTGGAACGCAGCGGCAACACATTGACGAAGAAACCGATCAGGCCTTCCAGTTCGCTGTGCTGGCGGCCTGCGGTGTCGGCCCCGACCAGTACGTCGTGGGCACCGCTGGTCTGGTGCATCAACCACTGGAACGCTGCCAGCAGCGTGCTGTACAGGGTCACCCCGGCCTTGGCCGCGAACTGGCCAAGCGCATCGGTCAATGCCGGCGACAGGCTGAAGTCCACCGCACCGCCGGCATGGGAGGCCTGCTCGCTGCGCGGCTGTTCCAGTGGCAGCTCAAGGCGGCCGGTATGGCCCGCCAAGGCCTGTTGCCAGTAGCTTGCCTGGCGCTGCAGCTCACCCGCCTGCTCGAGGGCCTGCTGCCACAAGGCAAAGTCTGAATACTGCAGCGGTAACGGCGCCAGAAGGTGGGTCTGCCCTGGGGCGCTGTGACGATAGATTTCAACCAGGTCGCGGACCAGCACGCCCATCGACCAGCCATCGGAGATGATGTGGTGCATGGCGAAGAACAGCACATGTTCCTGGTCTGCCAGGCGCGCCAGACGGCAGCGCAACAACGGCGCATGCTCCAGTGCAATCGGTGTGCTGGCGTTGGCCAGGGTGGCTTCGGCAATGCACCGTTGCTGCTCCTGCGGGCTGAACCCGGACCAGTCGTCGAGGGCGATATCCACCTCGATCCGGTCGGCAATCAGCGCCAGCGGATCACCCTCGTCGTCCTGCACATAGGCCGTACGCAACACTTCATGTCGCTGCGTCAGCGCGTTCAGGCTGTTGCGCAACACGTCGACCTGCAGTGGGCCCTGCAGGCGCAGGGCCAAAGGCATGCCGTAGGCAGCACTGCCCCCGGACAATTGCTCGGCAACCCACAAGCGCCGCTGCATCAACGACAACGGTGCGGTGGCTTTTTCTCCATGGGCCAATAGCTCGACACCGTGCGCGGTCGCAGCCTTGCCAGCGCCGCCGAGCGCTGCCAGCAGGCGCTCCAGCACCGGGTGATCGAACAGGTCACGCAAAGTCACTTGCACACCCGGCAGCTTGCGCATCCGCGATACCGCCTGGGTGGCCAGCAACGAGTGACCACCCAGCTCGAAGAAGTGGTCGCCAAGGCCCACCCGCTCAAGGCCGAGCACCTCCTGCCAGATACCCGCAACGTGCTGCTCGAGCGGGGTTTGCGGCGCCCGGTAGGCGTGCTGCAGGGCGCTGTTGTCGGGCTTGGGCAAGGCCTTGCGGTCGAGCTTGCCGTTGGCCGTCACCGGCCAGGCCTGCACCTGCAGGATGTGCGTCGGCACCATGTAGTCCGGCAGGCTGCCCTTGAGCTGTTCGCGAAGGCTGTAGCGCAGTTCGGCGGCGTCCACCGCCATGCCCTGCTCCTCGGCCAGTACGTAGGCCACCAGCTGCTGGCCATGGCCGCTGTCCTGGGCCAGCACCACCGCCTCGCGCACCTGCGGGTGCTCCAGCACCCGTGCCTCGATCTCACCCAGCTCGATACGCAGCCCGCGCACCTTCACCTGATGGTCGATGCGCCCGCAGTACTCGATCACCCCGCTGTCGCGGTAGCGCGCCAAATCCCCAGTGCGGTACAGCCGCTGGCCGTGGCTGCCGAACGGGTCGGGCACGAAACGCTCGGCCGTCAGCGACGGGCGACGATGGTAACCGCGCGCCAGGCCCTGGCCACCGAGCATCAGCTCGCCCATGGCCACCTGGGGCAAGGCTTCGAACGCCGGGCCAAGGATGTGCGTGTACAGGTTGGCGATCGGCTGGCCGATCGGCACGCTGTCACGCCCTTCGTCGACACAGGTCCAGTGGGTGACGTCGATCGCTGCCTCGGTCGGCCCGTACAGGTTGTGCAGGCGGGCACCGGGCAGGTGGCTGAACACCTGCTGCTGGGTGTCCACCGCCAGCGCCTCGCCGCTGCAGATCACCTGCCGCACGCTGTGGCAGCGCTGCAGGCCCGGCTCACGGACGAACACCTGCAGCATCGACGGCACGAAATGCAAGGTGGTGACCTGGTGGCGCTCGATGGTGTCGATCAGCCGCTCCGGCTCGCGATGCTCCCCCGGCGCCGCCAGGGCCAGCCGTGCACCGGTCATCAGCGGCCAGAAGAACTCCCACACCGACACGTCAAAACTGAACGGGGTTTTCTGCAACACCGTGTCGGCGCCGTCCAGCGCATACGCCTGCTGCATCCATGCCAGCCGGTTATACAACGCCAGGTGGCGGTTGCCGGCACCCTTCGGCCGCCCGGTAGAGCCGGAGGTGTAGATGACGTAGGCCAGGTTCTCCGGGTGCAGCCGGCACGCCGGCACCTGCCGCGAGTACCCGCCCAGTTCGCCGGGCTGGTCCAGCAGCAGCACCTGCCCGGCAAACGCCGGCAGCTGCTCGCGCAGGTGGGCCTGGGTCAGCAGCAGTTCAATGCCGCTGTCTTCGAACATGTAGGCCAGCCGCTCGGCCGGGTAGTCCGGGTCCAGCGGTACATAGGCGGCGCCGGCTTTAAGGATCGCCAGCAGGCCAACGACCATTTCCAGCGAGCGCTCGGCGGCGATACCCACCAGGCTTTCCGGGCCGACACCCTGTTCGATCAGCTTGTGCGCCCACTGGCTGGACAGCTCGCTCAACGCCCGGTAGCTCATGCGCTGGTCGCCGAACAGCAGTGCCGTGGCGTCCGGCTGGCGACGCGCCTGCGCCTCGAACAGCTGGTGCACGCGCCAGTCGCCGGGGTAGTCGGTGGCGGTGTCGTTAAGGTCATGCAGCACCGCTTGCGTCTGCTGCGGGCTCAGCATCGGCAACTCGCCCAACGCCGTTTCGGCGCTGCTCTCAAGCATCTGCTGCAACACCTGCAACAGGTGCTCGCCAAGTTGCTCGGCCAACCGGGCACTGAACCGTGCCCGATCGGCTTTCAACTGGAGCGACAGGTGCGTACCCAGGTTAACCACCAGCGTCAGCGGGTAGTTGGTCTGTTCGTGGTTCGCCACCTCACCAAACACCAGACTGCTGGTGGTATCGGCCTGCAGCGCTTCGGACACCGGGTAATTCTCGAACACCAGAATGCTGTCGAACAGCGCTTCGCCGCCCTGCCCGGCCCAGCGCTGGATATCGAACAATGGCGTGTGATCGTACTCACGCAGGGCGATGTTCAGCGCCTGCACGGTGTCCAGCCAGTCACCCAGCGCTTGCTCCGGGCGTGGGCTGGCAATGACCGGCAAGGTATTGATGAACAGGCCGATCTGCTGCTCGATGCCCTTGAGTTCGGCCGGCCGCCCAGCCGTGGTCGCACCAAAGGCGACGCAGGCCTGGCCGGTATAGCGCTGCAGCACCAGCAGCCAGGCCGCTTGCACCACGGTATTGACGGTGACCCTGCGCTCACGGGCAAAGGCGTCCAGGCGGGCGGTCTGCCGGGCATCCAGTTGCTGTACCCGCTCGACCTGCCCCTGCCCTTCACTACCGGCTGCCCAGTCCGTGGCCCTGGCCAGCAAAGTGGGTGCATCCAGGTCTTGCAACTGGCGGGTCCAGAACGCCTGGCGGGCTGCGCCATCCTGGCGCTGCAGCCAGGCAATGTAGTCACGGAAGCGCCCCGGCCCTTGCTCCGGCACGCTGCCGTGGTAGCGCTGCAGCACCTCGCCCAGCAGCCGGGTATTGCTCCAGCCGTCCATCAGGATGTGGTGGCTGGTGTAGATCAGGTGATAACGCTGCGCGTCCAGGCGAATCAGGGTCAGGCGCAACAGCGGCGGCCGGACCAGGTCGAAGCCGGCCGCGCAGTCTGCAGCAGCGAACGCCTCCAGCGCATCGGCAAGGTCGTCACGGCCACGCCAGTCATGCACCGCGAACGGCAACTGCGCCTCACGCTGAATGATCTGCAACGGGCTGGCCAGCTCACCCCAGATGAAGCTGCCACGCAGCAGGTCATGGCAGTCGACTGCCGCTTGCCAGGCAGCACGGAAGCGCTCGGGATCCACGCCAGTCACATCGACCCGCAGCTGGTTGATGTAATCCCCGCCCTGCTGCAGCAGCGTATGGAACATCATGCCTTGCTGCATGGGTGAAAGCGGGAAGATGTCTTCGACCATCGCTGGCGGCAGCGGCAGGCTGTCGAGCTGGGCCTGGGTCAGGCCGGCCAGCGGAAAGTCCGACGGGGTCATGCCGGCGTGTTCGCGCTGGCAGCAGTGTTCGACCAGGGCGCGCAGCTCGTGGCTGTATTCATCGGCCAGGCGCTGTACGGTGGCGACTTCGAACATGTCCCTGCTGAAGGTCCAGCCCAGGCTCAGCTCACCGGCGTAGACCTGGCCATTGAGCGTCAGCCAGTTACCCAATGGCGCGTCCAGGCTTTGCTCATCGCCTTTGGGGTCTGCGCAGGGCACCAGCAGCGCCTGCTCATCGGTCGCCAGGTGGCCATCCAGCTGGCCCAGATAGTTGAAGGTAATGCGCGGCACAGGCAAGGCACGCAGGCACTCACGGCTGGCAGCGTCTGCCAGGTAGCGCAGCACACCATAGCAAATGCCCTTTTCGGGCACGGCGCGCAGCTGTTCCTTGACCTGCTTGATCGACCCATCCAGCGTTGCCGCCGGGCTCAGCCGCAGCGGGAACAGGCTGGTGAACCAGCCGACCGTGCGGCCCAGGTCGAGGTTGTCGAACAGCGCTTCGCGCCCGTGCCCTTCCAGCTCGATCAGGGTCGAGGGTTCGCCGCTCCAGCGGCAGATTACCCGCGCAAGCGCAGTCAGCAGCAGGTCGTTGACCTGGGTACGATAAGCGGCCGGGGCCTGCTGCAACAGCTGTCGGGTCAGCGCCCCGTCCAGGTGGCTGTAGACCGTGTGGGCGTACCGGTTGCTCAGGGCGCCAGCGCTGTTGTCCTGCGGCAGGCTGCCGCTGGCATGGCTCAACTGCGCCTGCCAATAGCCCAGTTCGGCCTGCAACGTGTCGCTGCCGGCGTAGGCCTGCAGCTGTTCGGCCCAGGCCCTGAAGGCACTGGTCTTGGCGGGCAACTGTGGCACCTGCCCGGCCGCACACTGTTGGTAGGCCCGGTGCAAGTCCTCCAGCAGAATACGCCAGGACACCCCATCGACGACCAGATGGTGGATCGCCAGCAACAGGCGCTGACTGCCGTCCGCCAAGGTTGCCAGCACCGCGCGCAGCATCGGCCCATCGGCCAGGTTGAGGCTGCGCTGGGCCTCGTTGCCCAATGCCTGCAGCTCACCGGCATCGGCCAGTGTCGCGCACCATAGCAAAGGTGGCTGTACCGGCCCGGCAGGCCGGTAGCTGGCCTGCCACTGCCCATCAACCTCGACGAAGCTCAGGCGCAGGCTGTCGTGGTGCGTGACCAGAGCCTGCAGCGCCTGCTCCAGTGCCTGTGCATCAAGCGCCTGCAACGGGCGGAACAGCACCGACTGGTTCCACTGCTGGCGGTCGGCAATGGCTGTGTCGAAGAAGGCATGCTGCACCGCCAGCAGCGGTGTGGGCCCGTGCAATGGGCGCTGGTCGACCTGTGCCGCAACCCCCACCTGGGCGACTGCGGCCAGGTCTTGTACCGTCTGGTGCTGGAACAGGTCCTTGGTGGTGAAGCGGATGCCCGCCTGGCGGGCGCGGCTGACCACCTGGATCGAGACGATCGAGTCGCCACCGAGGGTGAAGAAGTTGTCGCTGCGGCCGACCCGCTCCAGCTTGAGCAGGTCCTGCCAGATCGCCGCGATCTGCTGTTCCAGCGAACCTTGCGGTGCACTGTAGGCCTGCTGCAGGGCGCTGTTGTCGGGCTTGGGCAAGGCCTTGCGGTCGAGCTTGCCGTTGGCCGTCACCGGCCAGGCCTGCACCTGCAGGATGTGCGTCGGCACCATGTAGTCCGGCAGGCTGCCCTTGAGCTGTTCGCGAAGGCTGTCGCGCAGTTCGGCGGCGTCCACTGCCATGCCCTGCTCCTCGGCCAGTACGTAGGCCACCAGCTGCTGGCCATGCCCGCTGTCCTGGGCCAGCACCACCGCCTCGCGCACCTGTGGGTGCTCCAGCACCCGAGCCTCGATCTCACCCAGCTCGATACGCAGCCCGCGCACCTTCACCTGATGGTCGATGCGCCCGCAGTACTCGATCACCCCGCTGTCGCGGTAGCGCGCCAAATCCCCGGTGCGGTACAGCCGCTGGCCGTGGCTGCCGAACGGGTCGGGCACGAAACGCTCGGCCGTCAGCGACGGGCGACGATGGTAACCACGCGCCAGGCCCTGGCCACCGAGCATCAGCTCGCCCATGGCCACCTGGGGCAAGGCTTCGAACGCCGGGCCAAGGATGTGCGTGTACAGGTTGGCGATCGGCTGGCCGATCGGCACGCTGTCACGCCCTTCGTCGACACAGGTCCAGTGGGTGACGTCGATCGCTGCCTCGGTCGGCCCGTACAGGTTGTGCAGGCGGGCACCGGGCAGGTGGCTGAACACCTGCTGCTGGGTGTCCACCGCCAGCGCCTCGCCGCTGCAGATCACCTGCCGCACGCTGTGGCAGCGCTGCAGGCCCGGCTCACGGACGAACACCTGCAGCATCGACGGCACGAAATGCAAAGTGGTGACCTGGTGGCGCTCGATGGTGTCGATCAGCCGCTCCGGCTCGCGATGCTCCCCCGGCGCCGCCAGGGCCAGCCGTGCACCGGTCATCAGCGGCCAGAAGAACTCCCACACCGACACGTCGAAGCTGAACGGGGTCTTCTGCAACACCGTGTCGGCGCCGTCCAGCGCATACGCCTGCTGCATCCACGCCAGCCGGTTGTACAGCGCCAGGTGGCGGTTGCCGGCGCCTTTCGGCCGCCCGGTCGAGCCGGAGGTATAGATCACGTAGGCCAGGTTCTCCGGGTGCAGCCGGCACGCCGGCACCTGCCGCGAGTACCCGCCCAGTTCACCGGGCTGGTCCAGCAACAGGACCTGCCCGGCAAACGCCGGCAGCTGCTCGCGCAGGTGGGCCTGGGTCAGCAGCAGCTCGATGCCGCTGTCTTCGAACATGTAGGCCAGCCGCTCGGCCGGGTAGTCTGGGTCCAGCGGTACATAGGCGGCGCCGGCCTTGAGGATCGCCAGCAGGCCGACGACCATTTCCAGCGAGCGCTCGGCGGCGATGCCCACCAGGCTTTCCGGGCCGACACCCTGTTCGATCAACTTGTGCGCCCACTGGCTGGACAGCTCACTCAATGCCCGGTAGCTCATGCGCTGGTCGCCGAACAGCAGTGCCGTGGCGTCTGGCTGGCGACGCGCCTGCGCCTCGAACAGCTGGTGCACGCGCCAGTCGCCGGGGTAGTCAGTGGCGGTGTCGTTAAGGTCGTGCAGTACCGCTTGCGCCTGCTGCGGGCTCAGCATCGGCAACTCGCCCACCGGCTGTTGCGGCTGGGCTACCACACTGTGCAGCAGATGCTGCCAATGCTGCCCCATGCGCTCGACGCTTGGCGCGTCGAACAGGTCGGTGGCGTAGGTCAGCGATGCCCACAGGCCATCCGCGGTCTCGACCGTGTCCAGGGTCAGGTCGAACTGGGCGTTCACTTCTTCCCACGCCAGCACTTCCACGCTCAGGCCTGGCAGCTGTGTGGCCCCTGGCAGCCGACGCTCGGCGCTGCGATGGTTGAACATGACCTGGAACAACGGGCTGCGGTTCAGGCTCCGTTCGACCTGCAGCGCATCCACCAGCTGCTCGAAGGGCAAGTCCTGGTGCGCCTGGGCCTCCAGCGCAGTGGCCTTGACCTGCTGCAACAGGCGGACGAACGGTTGGTGCGTATCGATGTCGGCCTTGTGCACCTGGGTATTGACGAAGAAGCCGATCAGGCCTTCGGTTTCCTTGCGCGTGCGGTTGGCGACCGGCACGCCGACGCGGATGTCCGACTGCCCGGTGTAGCGGTGCAACAGGCACTGGAAGGTCGCCAGCAACAGCATGAACAGGGTCACCCCTTCGCGCCGTGCCAGTTGCCGCAGGCCATCGGCCAGTGCCGGGCTCAGTGGCAGGTCGATGCGGGCGCCACGGTAGCTGCTGTGCAACGGCCGCGGGCGATCAGCGGGCAGCGCCAGCACAGGCTGCTCACCGCCCAGCTGGGCGGTCCAGTAGGCTAGCTGGCGCTGCCGTTCGCCGCCATCCATCCATTGGCGCTGCCAGGCGGCATAGTCGGCGTACTGGATCGGCAACGCCGGCAGGCTGGCAGGCTGGCCGCTGCTGTACGCGCGATACAGGTGCACCAGCTCTTGCACCATCAGTGCCAGCGACCAGCCATCCGAGACAATGTGGTGCTGGGTGATCAGCAACACATGATCGTCCGGCCCCAGGCACAGCAGGCTGGCCCTCAGGAGCGGGCCCTGGGCCAGGTCGAACGGCTGGCGGATTTCTTCGGTGATACAGGTGCGCAGCCGCGCCGCCCGGTCCTCGCCGGGCGCCAGGGCCAGGGTATGCCTGGCAATGCTCACCGGCGCGGGGGCATGGATCACTGGTGTGGTGCGCTCACCGTCAGTGGCGAAGGTGGTGCGCAGCGACTCGTGGCGCGCCACCAGCGCATCGAAGCTTTGCTGCAGGGCAGCCAGGTCCAGTGCGCCGCGCAGGTTCAGCGCACTGGGCAGGTGATAGGCGGCGCTGTCTGGCTCAAGGTGCCAAAGAAACAGCTGCCGCTCCTGGGCGAAGGACAGCGAAAGCGGCTCGGTCGGATCGCGTCGAAAAACAGGTGCCACGCTGTACAGATCGACACCTTGCTGCTTGAGCAGCACCGCCAGCGCCTTGCGTTGCTTTGCCGACAGTGTTGCTACCGATTCGATTAACTTTTGCACGCCCTTCCCCTGTCAAGAGATCAGATTTTCCAGATCTTCGGCTGATAGACGTTTGAGGGCCTCCAAGGATTTAGCCAAGGCATCGTTGACCGCCTGGGTGTGCAGCTGAGCACCAGCGATCTCGGCGCAGTAGGTTTGCAGATCGTGGGTGGTGAACAGCGCCTTGACCGCTGTTTCCAGCTTCAACTGCTCACGCAGCCGCACGGTGACCTGGGTGGCCAGCAGTGAATGCCCGCCGAGGTCGAAGAAGTTGTCGGCAAGGCCGACCTGATCGACGTGCAGCACCTCCTGCCAGATCTGCGCCACTTGCTGCTGCAGCTCACTCTGCGGTGCCAGGTAGGCCATCCGGGCGACACTCAGGTCAGGGGCAGGCAGCCGGTTGCGGTCAAGCTTGCCATTGGGGGTGTGGGGGAAGGTTGCGACGAACGTCGTCCAGGTCGGCACCATGTACTCCGGCAACACGCTGCGCAGTTGCCGCTTCAGCGCCTCGCCCAGTGCCTCCCGCGTTTGCGCATCGTCGACCACGGCCACGTCCTGCGGCACCAGGTAAGCCACCAGCTGCTGGCCACCAGGCCCCGGCCGGGCGACTACCGCCGCTTCGCGAATGGCGGGATGACGCGCCAGTTGTGCCTCGATTTCACCGAGTTCGATACGATAGCCACGCATCTTCACTTGCTGGTCGATTCGCCCGAGGTATTCCACCACACCCTCGGCCCGGTAACGCGCCAGGTCGCCGGTGCGGTAAAGCCGTTCACCGTTCCCGGCGAACGGGTCGGGGACGAAACGCTCGGCGGTCAGCCCTGGCCGCTGGTAATACCCGCGCGCCAGCCCCGCCCCGCCAATCAGCAGCTCGCCGGCAACGCCAACAGGGACTGGCGCCAGGTCCTCACCCAGCAGGTAGAGCCGGGTATTGTCCAACGGCCTGCCTAGCAACGCCTGCGGCCTGGCGGGCTGCAAGCGGTGCATCGCCGACCAGATGGTGGTTTCGGTGGGCCCGTACAGGTTCCACAACGGCCCGCCCAGCGCCAGCAGCCGCTGGGCCAGGTCATCGCTCAGCGCTTCGCCGCCACACAGCTTCGTGCAGCCGGCCAGCACCTCGCCGCGGCCGCTGTCTAGCAGCATGCGCCAGGTCGAAGGGGTGGCCTGCAGCACGGTCACTGACTGCTGCGCTACCAGCTCCAGCACCCGCTGCGGGTCCTGTGCGGTATCCGGACCGGCCAGGACCACGCAGGCGCCCTGCACCAGCGGCAGGTACACCTCCAGCCCGAAGATATCGAACGAGAACGTGGTCAACGACAACAGGCGGTCGCCGGTAGCCAGCCCCGGCGCCTTGGCCATGCTGGCGATGAAGTTGACCAGCGCGCCGTGGGGCACCATCACCCCTTTTGGCCTGCCGGTGGAGCCCGAGGTGTAGATCATGTAGGCAAGGTGCTCGGCCGACAGCTGCGGCTGCGGGTTGTGCACACCGTAGGCTGCCACGTTGCAGCCACTGCCCAGCGGGTGCTCGGGCGCCAGCAACAGGCACTGGACCGTGGCCGGTATCGGCAGGCGTGCCTGGAGCGACGGCTGGGTCAGCAGCAGCCTGATGCCGCTGTCCTCCATCATGTAGGCCAGCCGCTCGTCCGGGTAGTGGGGGTCCAGCGGTACATAGGCACCCCCGGCCTTGAGCACGGCCAGCAAGGCGACGAGCATCTGTGGCGAGCGTTCGAGGGCCACCCCGACTTTGACGTCCGGCCCTACGCCGCCTTCGATCAGGCGCCAGGCCAGGCGGTTGGCGTGTTCGTTGAGTTGCTGGTAGCTCAACGTCTGGTCTTCGAACTGCACGGCCGGTGCATGCGGTGTGGCATGGGCACGCTGCTCGATCAGGTGCTGGATGCAGGCGTCGGCAACCGGCACCGCCGTGTCATTCCAGGCTTGCCCGATCACGTCCAGCTCGCGGTCGCTGAGCAGTGGTAACGCAGCGATTCGCTGACCCGCGTCCGCCACGATGCCGTCCAGCAATTGCAGCCAGTGCCCGGCCATTCGCGCTATGGTGGTGGCATCGAACAGATCGGTGGCGTAGTTGAAAGAAGCGCCGATCTGCCCTGGCGCTTCGAAGGTTTCCAGGGTGAGGTCAAACGGCGCGGTGCGCGTTTCACCAGGCAAAGCCTCGATACGCAGCGCTGTGTCGCTGGCGGCCTGCTGGCCATTGCCCTGGCGCTGGTGGTTGAACATGACCTGGAACAACGGGCTGTGGCTCAGGCTACGCCCCGGCTGCAAGGCTTCGACCAGTTGTTCGAACGGCAGCTCTTGATGGGCCTGGGCGTCGCTGGCGGTCTGGCGGGCTTGCTGCAACAGCGCGCGGAAGGTCTGCTGCGGCTCGATTTGCGCGCGCAGCACCTGGGTGTTGACGAAAAACCCGATCAACCCTTCGGTTTCTACCCGGTTGCGGTTAGCGATGGGCACACCCACGCGAATGTCCTGCTGCCCGCTGTAGCGCTGCAGCAAGGCCTGGAACGCGGCCAGCAACAGCACGAACAAGGTCACCCCTTCGTGGCGGGCCAGGTCTTGCAGGCGTTGGCACAGTTCGGCCGGCAAGCTGAAGTCGTGCCGCGCGCCGCGGTAGCTCATCAGCCCTGGGCGGGGCCGATCGGTGGGCAGTTCCAGCACCGGCTGCTGGCCACCCAATTGCGCTTGCCAATAGGCCAGCTGCCGCTCGCGCTCACCGGCCTCCATCCAGCGCCGTTGCCAGATGGCATAGTCGGCGTACTGGATGGGCAGCGGCCGAACAGCCACGGCATGCCCTTGGCAGCAGGCACTGTAACCCTGCAGCAGTTCATCGACCATGACCTTCAGCGACCAGCCGTCAGCGGCGATGTGGTGCACCACCAGGCTGAACACATGGTCCTCGGCCGCCAGGCGCAGCAACGCCACGCGCAACACGGGGCCGTGTTGCAGGTCGAACGGCTGCTCCCGGTGGGCTTCGACGAAGGCCTGAATCTGCGCCTGCTCATCGCCCACACCGCGCTCACGGCATTCGATCGCTACCGTCAGCTGTGGGGCGATTTGCTGGCGTGGGCCACCGTCGCGGCTGTCATGGGTGAACGTGGTGCGCAAGCTCTCGTGCCGCGCCAGCAGCGCATCGAAACTGCCTTGCAAGGCCTGCAGGTTCAGCGGGCCATGCAGGCGCAGGCTGACCCCGATGTTGTAGGCAGTGCCCTGAGGCTCCATCTGCCACAGGAACCATTGGCGCTCCTGGGCAAACGACAACGGCACCACGGTGGTGTCGTCGCGCACCAGCGGAATGGGCAGGTTGGCCGGGGACACGCCCTCTTCAAGCATTTTCTGCAGGTATTGGCGACGCTTTTCCAGCGGCAGATTGATGAAGCGCTGAGCAATTTTCGTGGCGACTGCGGTGTCCATCACACCTCCTCCATTTCGTCCAGCAGAGCCGACAGCTTGCTGAGTGTTTGTGTGTCCGCCGGCGCAGATGCCTGGGCCAGCTGTTCGGCGAAGCTCGCCAGGGTCGGGTGCTGGAAAATCAGTTGCGGGGTCAGGCTCAGGCCGAGTTCCAGTTGCACCCGCGATACCACGCTCACGGCCAGTAGCGAGTGGCCGCCCAGCTCGAAGAAGTGATCGTCCAGGCCCACTTGCTCGAGCTTGAGCACGTCCTGCCAGATGGCTGCCAGCTGCTGTTCCAGCTCACTGCCTGGGGCGCGATAACCTTGCTGCAACAGGCTGGCATCGGCCTTGGGCAAGGCCTTGCGGTCGAGCTTGCCGTTGGCCGTCAGTGGCCATT
>NZ_JBJJLR010000067.1:0-22923 GCF_046230975.1 Pseudomonas sp. KCJK9058 | reverse complement strand
TTGTGCGATCCCTTGTGGCCCGCGAAGCGGCCGGTACAGGCTAAATCAGGCTTGTTGCTGATCCGCCAGCTGGTCAGCCAGGCGCACGAAGGCTGCCAGGTCGAGCTGTTCAGGGCGCAGGCTGCCATCAACGCCGGCAGCCTCGATGGCGGCGCTGTCCAGCAGGCCTTTCATGGTGTTGCGCAGCGTCTTGCGGCGCTGGTTGAACGCTTCGCGAACGACACGCTCCAGCAGCAGGTGGTCCTTGGCCGGGAACGGCAGCACTTCGTGCGGCACCAGGCGGACGATTGCCGAATCCACTTTCGGGGGGGGGTTGAAGGCACCAGGGCCGACATTGAACAGGTGCTCCACGCGGCAGTGGTACTGCACCATGATCGACAAGCGCCCCCAGTCACCGCCGCCAGGGCCGGCGGCCATGCGCTCGACCACTTCCTTCTGCAGCATGAAATGCATGTCGCGGATCAGCCCGGCGTGGCTGAGCAGGTGGAAGATCAGCGGGGTGGAGATGTTGTAGGGCAGGTTGCCAACCACCTTGAGGCTGCGCGGCGGCACGCCCAGCTGGTTGAAGTCGAACTTCAGGGCGTCGCCCTGGTGCAGGCGGAAGTTGCTGCGATCAGCGAACTTGTGCTGCAGGATCGGCACCAGGTCTTTGTCCAGCTCCACCACGTCCAGCTGTGCGCCACTGCCCAGCAGGCCTTCGGTCAGGGCGCCTTGGCCCGGGCCGATTTCCAGCAGGTGTTCGCCGGCCTTGGCGTTGATGGCACGCAGGATGCGGTCGATGATACCGGCGTCGTGCAGGAAGTTCTGGCCGAAGCGCTTGCGCGCCCGGTGTTGGTATTGCTCGTTCATGGTCGGTTCTCGGCCATCTGGTAGGCGGTTTCCAGTGCGACGCGCAGGCTGCCGGTGTCGACTTTGCCAGTGCCGGCCAGGTCCAGGGCGGTGCCGTGGTCAACCGACGTGCGGATGATTGGCAGGCCCAAGGTCACGTTCACTGCTGCGCCGAAGCCTTTGTACTTGAGTACGGGAAGGCCCTGGTCGTGGTACATCGCCAGCACCGCATCGCAGTGCTCCAGATATTTGGGGGTAAACAGGGTATCGGCCGGCAGCGGCCCGCGCAGGTTCATGCCTTCGGTGCGCAGGCGGGCCAGGGTCGGCTCGATGATGTCGATTTCTTCGCGGCCCAGGTGGCCGCCCTCGCCCGCGTGCGGGTTGAGGCCACACACCAGGATACGCGGGTTGGCAATGCCAAACTTGTCGCGCATGTCGGCATGCAGGATACGGGTTACACGTTCGACGCGCTCTGCAGTGATAGCGTCGGCAACATCACGCAGTGGCAGGTGCGTGGTCACCAGGGCCACGCGCAGGCCGCGGGTGGCCAGCATCATTACCACTTGTGCGGTACGGGTCAGTTCGGCAAGGAATTCGGTATGCCCGGAAAAGGCGATACCGCTTTCGTTGATCACACCCTTGTGCACCGGGGCCGTGATCATCCCGGCGAAGTGCCCGTCCAGGCAGCCTTGCCCGGCGCGGGTCAGGGTTTCCAGCACGAACGCTGCGTTGGCCTTGTCGAGCTGGCCTGGCACCACCGGGGCCGCCAAGGGGGTATCCCAGACGTACAGGCTACCTGCGGGTGCCGGGAGCTCAGGCCATTGGCCCGGGGCTACCGGCAGCAGGCTGACGGCCAGCCCCAGCTGCGTGGCCCGCTCGGCGAGCAGGTCACGGCTAGTGATGGCGATCAGGGGGTGGGGCTGGGCGTCTGCGGCGAGCAGCAGGCACAGGTCGGGGCCTATGCCGGCCGGCTCGCCGGGGGTGACGGCGAAGCGCAGGGGCTTCACTGGGCGGCCTGGTCAGCGCCAGGCAGCTTGATTTCAACGTAGGCTTCGTCGCGGATCTGGCGCAGCCAGGTTTGCAGCTCTTCGTCGTACTTGCGGTTGCGCAGTACGCTCAGGGCCTGCTGTTCGCGAGCCTGCTCGGTGCTGTCGGTGGCGCGGCGGCCCAGCACTTCCAGAACGTGCCAGCCGTACTGGGTCTTGAACGGTTTGGTCACCACGCCTTGCTGGGCATTGGCCATCTGTTCACGGAACTCCGGTACCAGGCTGTTTGGATCGACCCAGTTGAGGTCGCCGCCGTTGAGTGCCGAACCCGGGTCTTCCGAGAAGCTCTTGGCCAGTTCGCCGAAGTCTTCGCCGTTCTTGATCCGATCGTACAGGCGCTCGGCCAGCTGCTGGGTGGCCGCCTCGCTGCGGATCTCGCTTGGCTTGATCAGGATGTGGCGTACATGCACTTCGTCACGCAGTACGTTCTCGCTGCCGCCGCGCTTCTCCTCGAGCTTGAGGATGATGAAGCCGTTGGGGATGCGAATAGGCTGGGTAATTTCGCCCACTGGCATGCTGCTGAGCATCTTGGCGAAGTCAGGTGGCAGCTGACCGGCTTTACGCCAGCCCATCTCGCCGCCTTCCAGGGCGTTTTCGCTGGCCGAGTTGGCAATCGCCATCTGGCCGAAGTCAGCACCCTGGCGCAGTTGCTGGTAAACGTCACCGACCTTGCGCGCAGCCTTCTGGATATCGTCCGAGTTGGCGGCTTCCGGGGTCGGGATGAGGATGTTGGCCAGGCGGTACTCTTCCGACATCTGCATCTTGCCCAGGTCCGAGGCCAGGAAGTTCTTCACTTCCTGCTCGGACACCTGGATGCGTTCGGCAACGCGGCGTTGGCGCACGCGGCTGATGATCATCTCGCGCTTGACCTGCTCGCGAGCGTCGTCGAACGACAGGCCGTCATGGGCCAGCGCCGCGCGGAACTGGTCCAACGACATACCATTGCGCTGGGCAATGGTGCCAATGGCCTGGTTCAGCTCTTCGTCGGTGATGCGGATGCCAGAGCGCTCGCCGATCTGCAGCTGCAGGTTCTCGACGATCAGGCGTTCCAGGACCTGCTGTTCCAGGGCGCTGGTCGGCGGCACGCCGCCGCCGCGCTTGGCGATGGTTTGCTGGACCTCATGGACACGCTGGTCCAGCTGGCTTTGCATGACCACGTCGTTGTCGACGATAGCCACCACGCGATCAAGAGGTTGCACCGCGGCATGCACCGCGCCACTCAGCAAAGCGACGCCCAGCAACACTGGGCGCAGACGATCAATAAGCTTGGTCTTCACGTTCACGGTAACCTTGAATGCCTTGGTCGAGGAAAGACTCGACCTTGTTGCCAACTACGCCGCCGAGGCCTTTCAGGACGATCTGAAGGAAGACACCGTGGTCGCCTTTTTCGTTCTGTGGAAGGGCCTGGCTGAAATCGTCGTAGTCGATCCAGTAACGGTTGATCAGGCGCAGCTTCCAGCAGCAGTTGTCGTATTCGAAACCACCCATGGCTTCCAGGGTACGGTTGCGGTTGTAGTCATGCTGCCAGCGAGCGATAACGTTCCATTGCGGCACGATCGGCCAGATGACCGAGAAGTCGTGCTGCTGGATCTTGTAGTAATCCTTGATGTAGTTCGGATCGCCCGGGGTGCCATAGTCACCGCCGCCCACTTTCCAGGTACCCGTGGTCGAGTCGTAGGCAATGGTGTCGTTACGGTAGCGATAACCGAGGTTGACGATCTTGTTCGGGTTGTCTTCAGGCTGGTAGTGGAACATCGCGCTGCCCGAGCGGGTGCTGCGGCTGTCCGGGTCCCAGTTGAAGTCCGAATTGAGGCGCCAGTCGCGGTTGAAGTAGTAGTTGTATACCAGGGCGTATGGCGATACATCGGACTGCGCGTCCTTGCGGTTGCGGTAGTCGATGCCTGGCAGCTGGACCTTGCGGTCCTTGAAGTAGTAGGCCTGGCCGATGCTGAAGTTCTGGCGCTCGAAGCCGTTCTCCTCGATCCAGCGGGTGGTCACGCCCAGCGACAGCTTGTTCTCGTCGCC
This sequence comes from Pseudomonas sp. KCJK9058, assembly GCF_046230975.1. Lineage (NCBI taxonomy): Bacteria > Pseudomonadati > Pseudomonadota > Gammaproteobacteria > Pseudomonadales > Pseudomonadaceae > Pseudomonas > Pseudomonas sp. KCJK9058. The sequence goes on along the minus strand of NZ_JBJJLR010000067.1, from coordinate 19,024 downwards.
GATGCGGTCGGTACCACTGAAACGGTTGTCACGGAACAGCGAGTCGTAGCTGAACAGGGTTTCACCCGTGTCGAACAGCGGGATGTCCATCTGGTCCTTGTACGGGACATAGAGGTAGAACATGCGCGGTTCGAGGGTCTGGCGGTAGTTGGTGCCGAACAGCGAGGTGTTGCGGTCGAAATACAGGCCGCTGTCGACGCTGAAAATCGGGATATCGCGGTTCAGGTTGCTTTTGTAGTCGCCGAACACGTCCAGTGTGTCTGCGTTCGCGGCAGCAATGTCGCTCTTGCCCTTGCTATCCAGGTCAAGGTCGTAATGGGTATACATGTACTTCAGCTTCGGCGTGATGTAGCCGTAGCTGGCCTCCATCGGCAGGCTGATGGACGGGGCGACGTTCAACCGGGTACCGTTGGCACGCGCTACACCGAAGATATTTTCGTCAAGACGACGACCGGGTACGCCGGCGCTGGCGTCTGGATTGCCATCTTCGTCCAGAACGAAATCGTCCTTCAGGTCACGATCAAAGCGAACAGCTTCAGTCTCGTACCCAAGGTTCAAACCGCCAGGCTGGAACGGCAGCGTACCGTTCAGGGTCAGCTGCGGCAGGCGATCATACGGCGTGATCTGCGAGATGGTCGCCATCTCGTAGGCATGCACATTCAACCGCGCGGTGTAGCTGTCGCCTCGGTAGGTCAACGCACCCTGCTGGTTCAGCAGGTCGCGGCTTTCCACGCCAATCTGGTCGGATTCCAGGTCCTGGAAGTAGAACGGGTCGCTGATGTCGGTGTAGTCCACCTCGGTCATCAGGCGTTCGTCCAGGCCACCCTTGTGCTGCCAGTTGACCATCCAGCGCTGATCTTTGTAATCCGTCTGATCTTTGCGGTCGTCGTTCTTGTCGTTCAGGTAGGCGCCGCCGAACTGGCCTTCGCTGGAAGGTGTCAGGTAGCGGAACTCGCCTTCCATCAGCAGGCCGCGCTTGGCCATGTAACGCGGGTACAACGTGGCGTCGTAGTTAGGCGCCAGGTTGAAGTAGTACGGCGTGACCAGCATGAAGCCGGTGTCGCTGCTGGTGCTGAACGACGGCGGCAGGAAACCGGACTGGCGACGGTCGTCAATCGGGAAGTAGATGTACGGTGTATAGAACACCGGGAAATCCTTGACCCGAAGCGTAACGTTGGTCGCAGTACCGAAACCGGTGGCCGGGTTCAGGGTGATGTTGTTGCCCTTCAGCTGCCAGGCGTTGCTGCCCGGTTCGCAGGTGGTGTACGTACCGTCTTTGAGGCGGATGATGGCGTTTTCGCCACGCTTGGCGTACAGGGCACTGCCGCGGATGTGCGACTTGTGCATCACGTATTCGGCGTTGTCGACCTGAGCTTCGCCAGTGTCGAGCTGGATCTGGGCCTCGTCACCGACCACCAGCGAACCGTTGTCACGGATCTTGACGTTGCCCTTGAGCTCGCCACGGTTTTCGGCCTGGTAGAGGTTGGCCTCGTCGGCTTCGGCCTGCATGCTGCCCTGGCGCATTACCACGTCACCGGCGAGGGTAGCGACCTGCTGCTCCTGCTGGTACTTGGATACCTTGGCATTGATGTAGGTTGGCGACTCGTCCTTCGGCGTGGTGTCGGCCATGCCCGGGCGGGTTGGCTCGATATACGCGCCACCGCAGTACGGGCCGGTTTCAGCCAGCTGCGCGGCGGTGAGCTTTTCACGCGGAACCCAGTCCAGGTGGCTGTAGTCTTCGCTGCGCGACTTCAGACCACGGCCCTTGGCCTCGGTAACCAGCACGGGCCGGTCCGCAGTTTCGGCTTCGCCCGCCGCTTCGGTACCGGAGCTGACGGCTGCACCTTCGTGCACCGGGCGCGGTGGCAAGTTGTTGACTGGGGTTTTGGGCTTGCAGTCCCAACCACCGGCGGCGGACACTTGGCAGTCGAACTGTTCGGCTGCCACTACGTATGAGGTGGCCAGAGGTTGCAGGGCCAGCAGACCGCCGGTTACCAGCAACGGAAACTTTCTACGAAACGCGGGGGATTTCAATGCCATCTTATTAGTCCGGGCTTCCTGCGTGCCATCTGCCCGCGTGTGGGGCCGCACGCCTCTCGATGGTCTGAAAAAGATGCTGGATAATAAAGCATGACCCGCTTGACGGCTAGGGCCGTCGGAGACCCTTGCAATGCCTGAACACGATGTACGCCTGCAACAACTGACGGTCTGGCTCGATGAACAGCTCAATGATCTTTTCCGTGACAACGCCTGGGGCGAGGTGCCTGCAGGCAGCTTGACCGCTGCCAGCAGCGACGCCAGCTTCCGCCGCTATTTCCGCTGGCAGGGCGCTGGCCACAGTTTCGTGATCATGGATGCGCCCCCCCCGCAGGAGAACTGCCGACCGTTCGTCGCCATCGACCACCTGCTGGCCAGCGCTGACGTCCATGTGCCGCTGATCCACGCCCAGGACCTGGAACGCGGCTTTTTGTTGCTTGGGGATCTGGGCACTCAGACATACCTTGACATCATCAATGCCGACAACGCCGATGGCCTGTTCGCCGACGCCATCGATGCCCTTCTGAAGTTCCAGCGTTTGCCGATGGACGCGCCGCTGCCCAGCTACGACGACGCCCTGCTGCGCCGTGAAGTGGAACTGTTCCCCGAATGGTACGTGGGGCGTGAGCTGGGCCTGACCTTCACCGATGCACAGAAGGCCACCTGGCAGCGCGTCAGCCAGTTGCTGATCGACAGCGCCCTGGCGCAACCCAAGGTGCTGGTACACCGTGACTACATGCCGCGCAACCTGATGCAGAGCACCCCCAACCCTGGTGTGCTGGACTTTCAGGATGCGGTATACGGCCCGGTCACCTACGACATTACCTGCCTGTTCAAGGACGCCTTTGTCAGCTGGCCGCAGGCGCGGGTCGAAGGTTGGCTGAGCGACTACTGGCAGCAGGCGCAGGCGGCTGGCATCCCGGTGCACGCCGAGTTCGAAGCCTTCCACCGCGCCAGTGACCTGATGGGCGTGCAGCGGCACCTGAAGGTGATCGGTATCTTCGCCCGTATCTGCCACCGCGACGGCAAGCCGCGTTACCTGGGCGACGTGCCGCGTTTCTTCGCCTATATAAATGAAGTGATCGGTCGCCGGCCCGAATTGGCGGAGCTGGGTGAGCTGATTGCCGAGTTGCAGGCCGGAGCGCGTGCATGAAGGCCATGATCCTGGCTGCGGGGAAGGGCGAGCGCATGCGCCCGCTGACCCTGCACACCCCAAAACCGTTGGTCCCGGTCGCCGGCCAGCCGCTGATCGAGTACCACCTGCGCGCCCTGGCGGCAGCGGGCGTGACCGAAGTGGTGATCAACCATGCCTGGCTTGGTCAGCAGATCGAGGACCATCTGGGCGACGGTAGCCGCTTCGGCCTGAGCATCTGCTATTCACCTGAAGGTGAACCGCTGGAAACCGGCGGCGGCATCTTCAAGGCCCTGCCTTTGTTGGGTGAGGCGCCGTTCCTGCTGGTGAATGGCGATGTGTGGACCGACTACGACTTCGCGCGTCTGCAGGTTCCCCTGCAAGGTCTGGCTCACCTGGTGCTGGTCGACAACCCTGGCCATCACGGCCGCGGTGACTTCCGCCTGATGGGCGAGCAGGTCGTTGACGGCGATGACGCGCCAGGCACGCTGACCTTCAGCGGCATTTCGGTGCTGCACCCGGCGCTGTTCGAAGGTTGCCAGGCGGGTGCCTTCAAGCTGGCACCGTTGCTGCGCCAGGCGATGGCGGCCGGCAAGGTATCTGGCGAACACTACCGTGGGCACTGGGTGGATGTTGGCACGCTTGAACGCCTGGCCGAGGCTGAGTCTCTGATTGGCGAGCGCGCCTGACATGTGGTGGCCAGGCACGGTGATTGGTGTGAGTGCCGGTTTTGCCGTTGCGAGCATACCGGGTGCCTTGCTCGGTGCGTTGCTTGGGCAGGCCATTGACCGCCGGCTGCGCTTGCAAGGCTGGGAAGACATGCGCGAACGCCTGGGTGGGCGCCCTGCATTACGCGACGACGAGTTGTTGTTCGTGATGCTTGGGCGCCTGGCCAAGTGCGATGGCCGGGTAGCCGAGCAGCATATCCAGCAGGCGCGTCAGGAGATGGTGCGCCTGGACCTGGCCGAGGCAGCCCGGCTGCGCGCCATCAATGCGTTCAACCGTGGCAAGGCGGGCAAGGACCGGCTTGGCGGGCACCTGCGGCGCATCAGTCAGCAGCCCCACGCGGCGGAAGGTACCTTGCGGGCGTGTTGGCGCATGGTCTGGGCTGACGGCAAGATGGGCAACAAGGAGCGTGAGCTGCTGCTCGACTGGGGGCAGAAGCTGGGCATGAGCCGACGCCAGGTGCAGGCTATGTCGCTGGAGTACGAGCCGCGCAAGGCCACGGGCGCAGAAAGCGTGCCCATGACCTACGCGGCAGCGTTGCGCTTGCTGGCGGTGGACGCAGACACCGACACCGATAAGGTCAAGCAGGCGTATCGTCGGCTTGTCAGTCGGCATCACCCGGACAAGCTGGCGGGTACTGGTGCCAGCGAGGCGCAGGTGCGTGAAGCGACCGCACGCACCCGTGAGTTGCACCAGGCCTATGCCATGATCCGCAAGCGGCGCGGCCTTTGACGCCCCGCCACAAGGATCAAGCCGAACTCAGCCCTGAGGGCTCATCCACCCCCGCACCCGGCGGAACAATTGCTCTTGTTCCGCCGCTTTGTTTGCTGGCATGGCAATCAATGACAATTGTCGGTACTGGCTATCCTTCTGCCGCTTGCTGGCCTGCAGCCGTTGCTGGGCTGCGTTGCGGTCAGCGCTGCGGGTGGCGTAGTAGATATCGGCTGTGGGTACCTTCAAGGTTGGGGCCAGGCTTTCCAGGTCCTGCTCCACCCGTGCAGGGGTCTGTGCAGCGACCATCACCAGTTTTTGTACCTGCGGTGGCTGCTTCTCGCTCAGGTAGCGCGCCGCCCAATATGCACCGCTACCATGGCCGATCAGTACGATGCTGCGGGCATTGTGTTGTTGGGCGAACGCCACGGCGGCATCCAGGCGGGCGAAGATGCGTTCGGCATCTGCCGGGTCGGCCTGCTCGCTGGCTTGTTCGGCATCGGTGCTTTCTGCTGTGTCGGCATCGGCCGCGGTGGCTTGGGCCACGTTGGCGTTGGCGTCGGCCGGCACGTCCTTGACCGGTGCGCTTTCGCCTTTGTCTGGCGCAGGCGCTGCCGGTGGTGTGGCTTCGACCCGTGCTTGCGGGCTGTCTGCGAGCAGGTCGGGCAGGCTTACGCTGAGGCTGTGCCAGCCGATATCAGGGAATTTTTGCCGCAGTGGGCCGACTGCATTTGGCCAGTCGGCCGTTTCGCCTGCACCGGGGACAATGATCACCGCCCCTTGCGGATCGTTGTCGTTGGCCGGCTTCCACAGGGCCAGGAAGCTGTCGGCACCGGCCTGCAGGGTCTGCTGCTCAGCCTTGGGCAGCAGCCGCTCCAGCGCCAGTGCATCCTCCTGGCTGCGTTCCAGCAAGGGTGGGCGTGGGGCCTCGGCAGCCGGTGCCATGGTATTTGCAGGTGGTTTTTCGGCATCGGCGGCCAGGGCGCCGAGTGGAAGGACCGAGGCCAGGCAGCACATTGCCAGCGTCGTGCGATAAAGTGTGGACATGAGTCAACCCAAGGCCAGAATGAAACCGGCAGCCTAATAGTATTTGCCCGTGACGGCCATGCTGCATGGCCGTCTTTGCCAAGTCGAGCGTATAGATGAAGCGAGTGCGTCGCCTGTTGGTTATCGGCTGCTTGTGGCTGCCCTTGATTGCCTGGGCCAAGCCCGAGGCGCTGCCCTCTGTGGTGCTGGAGCCTGACCAGCAGCAGTGGCTGGACACCCACCGCAGCCTGCGTGTCGGCCTGGTGTTGCAGGCGCCCTACGCACAGTTCGACCGGCGTCTGCAGCAACTGTACGGGGCCAATGTGGAGCTGGTGAACAGCCTGGCGCAGGCGCTGCGGCTGGACCTCACCTGGCGTAACTTCAGTGACCAGGCCAGTTTGGAACATGCCCTGCAAAGCGGCGAAATCGACTTCGCCCCTGGCCTTACCCAGACGCCAGCCAGCCTGCGCCTGTGGCTATTTAGCGACCCGTACATGCGCGTGCCACAGCTGGTGGTGGGGCCGCGCACCGGGGCCATGGCCGTGGAGCTGGAAAAGCTTGAAGCCGAGCAACGCGTGGCGGTGCGCATGCCCAGCCCGCTGGCGGATTACCTGCGCGGCAACTACGGCAACCTCAACCTGCAGGGGGTGCCCGACGATCGTGAGGCCTTGCAACTGGTGGTAGGCGGCCAGGCCAGTTTCGCCGTGCTGGATGAAGCGCAGCTCAGCCGCCTGTCGCGCGAGAGCGAGTTCGGTGAGCTGGCGGTGGTCGGCGATATTGGTCTGCCGCAGCTGTTGCGTATCGGTTCGCGGCGCGACTGGCCGCTGCTGGCCGATGTACTTGAACGTGGCTTGCAGGCAGTGCCGGCCAAGGAGCTGGAACAACTGCATCAGCGCTGGTTGCAGCCGAAGTACCCGCGCCTGAGCGAGTCGCCGGGCTTCTGGCAGAACATGGCCTTGCTGTTCGGTCTGTTGCTGTTGTGTGCCTTGGCCACGCTGGTGTGGCAACGCCGTCAGCAACGCCAGCTGGAGCGCAGCCTGTTGGCCGCGCGGGAGAGCCTTGTTGAGCGCCAGGTGCGCGAAGAGGCGTTGCGCCTGAGCCAGTTCGCCATCGATCAGAGCACCGTGGGTATCCTCTGGGTCAACTGGGACAGCCATGTGCGTTACGCCAACCATGCCGCCGAGCGCATGTTGGGCTACAGCGAAGGGGCGTTGCTGGAGCGGCCGCTGAGCGACTTCGAGCCGAGCCTGAACATGGACCGTTGGCTGGAGCTGTGGAAAGGGGCGCGGACAGGGGCGGGGGGTGTCGGTCAGTTTGAGACGCAATGCCGGCGGGCTGATCAAAGCTTGCTACCCGTGGAGCTGTCACTGAGCTTTCTGCGCTTTCGTGATTCCGAGTATCTGGTGGTCTACCTCGCCGATGTCACTGAGCGCCACCGTGCCTTGGCGGCCCTTCGCGAAAGCGAGGCGCGGCTCAAGGGCATTGCTGGCAACGTACCAGGGTTGGTGTTTCGCCTGGAACGTGACCCGGCCGAGGGCGATCTGGAGTTCCCCTATATCAGTGAGGGTAGCGAGGCTTTGGTGGGTTATGCACCTAGCGAGATCCAGCACCCGCAGATGGGCCTGCGCAACCTGGTGCACCCCGAGGACCGTGCTGATTATCACAGGGTGCAGGACCTGGCCCTGGCCAGCGACCAGGACTGGTCCTGGCAGGGGCGCATCCTCACCCGGCAGGGCGAACAGCGCTGGGCCGATATCAAGGCTAGCGCCCGGCATCTGGGCAACGGCCAGGTGGTGTGGGACGGTGTAGTCTGGGACATCACACAGGGCAAGCGGGCCGAGCTGGCGCTGGCAAAGTCCCAGGAGCAGCTGCGCGAACTCTCGGCCCACCTGGAGAGCGTGCGTGAAGAGGAAAAAGCCCGTATCGCCCGGGAAGTGCATGATGAGCTAGGGCAGATGCTGACCGTGCTCAAGCTGGAAGTGTCGATGTGCGAGCTGGCCTATGCCGAGCTGGACGCTGGCCTGAATGATCGCCTGGCGAGCATGAAACGCCTGATCGCCCAGTTGTTCCAGTTGGTGCGCGATGTCGCCACTGCCTTGCGTCCGCCGATCCTCGATGCCGGCATTGCCTCGGCCATCGAATGGCAGGCGCGGCGTTTCGAGGCTCGCACGCAAATCCCCTGTCTGGTGCAAGTGCCCGATAATCTGCCAGCATTGAGTGATGCCAAGGCCACCGGGCTGTTTCGTATCCTCCAGGAGGCGCTGACCAATGTGATGCGTCACGCCCAGGCGCACAGCGTAGAGATTGAGCTGGTACGTGAGGGCGGACAGTTGCGCATGACGGTCAGTGATGATGGCCAAGGCTTTTGCCGCGAGCAGACCCGGCCTACCTCGTTTGGCCTGGTGGGTGTGCGCGAGCGGGTGCTGATGCTGGGGGGGAGCATGACGCTGGAAAGCGAGCCGGGCGAAGGCACCAGCCTGAGCGTGGCCATTCCGTTGGAGTAGGAGAGCAATCGTGATTCGAGTACTGGTGGCCGAAGACCACACCATTGTCCGTGAAGGCATCAAGCAGTTGATTGGCCTGGCCAAGGACATGCAAGTGGCGGGGGAGGCCGGTAATGGCGAGCAGTTGCTCGAAACCCTGCGCCACACACCGTGCGAGGTGGTACTGCTGGATATCTCGATGCCGGGTGTGAACGGCCTGGAGGCGATCCCGCGTATCCGTGCGCTGCACGATGCTCCAGCGATCCTGATGTTGTCGATGCACGATGAGGCACAGATGGCGGCGCGGGCGCTGAAGGCCGGTGCGGCGGGCTATGCCACCAAAGACAGTGATCCGGCGTTGTTGTTGACAGCGATTCGTCGGGTGGCCGGTGGCGGGCGTTATATCGACCCGTCGCTGGCCGACCGCATGGTGTTCGAAGTAGGCCTCACCGAATCCCGGCCGTTGCACACACTGCTCTCGGAGCGCGAGTTTTCAGTGTTCGAGCGCCTGGCCCAAGGCGCCAACGTCAACGACATCGCCCAGCAGTTGGCGCTGTCGAGCAAGACCATCAGCACCCACAAGGCGCGCCTGATGCAGAAGTTAAAAGTGAACTCGCTGGCGGAGCTGGTGAAGTACGCCATGGAGCACAAGCTGATCTGATTGCGACATGCGGGTGCCCGAAACTTGCCGAAGCCTCTGTGGGAGCGGGCATGCCCGCGAACGGGCCTGGCCTGCTGATCTCTATGGCTGAGCCGGCCTCTTCGCGGGCATGCCCGCTCCCACAGGTTTCGTGGTTGGCTCGCAAGGGCATTCCAATCCCGCCATCCTTGTAGGGCGATCCCTACAACAAATCTTCCATCCGGATGATGGCATTCTCTCAGTACCCCCGATTTTCGGGCGCTTGCGTCTCTTCTACTCTTTTGCCTACGCAGTCATCCAACAAGAAGGTGCAGGCATGAGCGAGGCGAAGTCGAACGCTGCAACCGGCGAAACGCTGGTCAGCTTCCGTGGTGTGCAGAAGAGCTACGACGGCGAGTCGCTGATCGTCAAAGACCTCAACCTGGATATCCGCAAGGGCGAGTTCCTCACCCTGCTTGGCCCGTCCGGCTCGGGCAAGACCACCAGCCTGATGATGCTGGCGGGCTTCGAGACCCCCACCGCCGGTGAAATCCAGCTTGGCGGCCGCTCGATCAACAACGTGCCGCCGCACAAGCGTGATATCGGCATGGTATTCCAGAACTACGCGCTGTTTCCGCACATGACCGTGGCCGAGAACCTGGCCTTTCCGCTGACCGTGCGCAACCTGAGCAAGACCGACATCAGCGAGCGGGTCAAACGTGTGCTGAACATGGTCCAGCTCGACGCTTTCGCCAAACGCTACCCCGGCCAGCTGTCTGGCGGCCAGCAGCAGCGTGTGGCGCTGGCCCGGGCATTGGTGTTCGAGCCGCAACTGGTGCTGATGGACGAGCCACTTGGCGCGCTGGACAAGCAGCTGCGCGAACACATGCAGATGGAGATCAAGCACATTCACCAGCGCCTGGGTGTGACCGTGGTGTACGTGACCCACGACCAGGGCGAAGCGCTGACCATGTCTGACCGCGTGGCGGTGTTCCACCAGGGCGAAATCCAGCAGATCGCCGACCCGCGCACGCTGTACGAAGAGCCTTGCAACACCTTCGTCGCCAACTTCATCGGCGAGAACAACCGCATTAGCGGCACCCTGCTGGCCAGCGATGGCAAACGTTGCCAGGTGCAGTTGCCTCGCGGTGAGCGGGTCGAGGCGCTGGCGGTGAATGTCGGCCAGGCCGGCGAGCCGGTGACCCTGTCGATACGCCCGGAGCGCGTGCGTCTGAACGGCCACAGTGAAAGCTGCGTGAACCGGTTCTCTGGCCGGGTGGCCGAATTCATTTACCTGGGCGACCACGTGCGGGTGCGTCTGGAGGTTTGCGGCAAAGGCGACTTCTTCGTGAAGCAGCCCATTGCCGAGCTCGACCCGGCGTTGGCCGTGGGCGATGTGGTACCGCTGGGCTGGGAGGTGGAGCACGCCCGCGCGCTCGATCCGATTGCCGAAGCCCATTGATGGATTGCTTCACCAACCCTGTACTGTGGAGAGAATAATAATGCGCAAGCAGTTGAAACTGACCGCCCTGGCTTTGGGGCTGTTCACCGCTGGCCAGGCCATGGCCGCAGACCTCACCGTGATCTCGTTCGGGGGCGCCAACAAGGCTGCCCAGGTCAAAGCGTTCTACGAACCCTGGGAAAAAGCGGGTAATGGCAAGATTGTCGCGGGTGAGTACAACGGCGAAATGGCCAAGGTCAAGGCGATGGTCGACACCAAGAGTGTGTCGTGGAACCTGGTAGAGGTTGAGTCGCCAGAGCTGGCGCGCGGCTGCGACGAGGGCATGTTCGAAGAGCTCGATCCAGCCCTGTTCGGCGATGAGGCCGACTACGTGCCTGGTGCCATTCAGCCTTGCGGCGTGGGCTTCTTCGTCTGGTCCACGGTCATGGCCTACAACGCCGACAAGCTCAAGACCGCCCCCACCAGCTGGGCCGATTTCTGGGACACCAAGCAGTTCCCGGGCAAGCGCGGCCTGCGCAAGGGCGCCAAGTACACAATGGAATTTGCACTGATGGCCGACGGCGTTGCGCCCAAGGACGTCTACAAAGTGCTGGCAACCAAGGAAGGCCAGGACCGCGCCTTCAAGAAACTCGACGAACTCAAGCCCAGCATCCAGTGGTGGGAAGCGGGTGCACAGCCACCGCAGTTCCTGGCCTCTGGCGACGTGGTCATGAGCTCTGCCTACAACGGCCGTATTGCCGCTGTGCAGAAAGAGAGCAACCTCAAGGTGGTGTGGAACGGCGGCATCTACGACTTCGATGCATGGGCAATTCCTAAAGGCGCCAAAAACGTCGAAGAGGCGAAGAAGTTCATCGCCTACAGCGTCAAGCCCGAGCAGCAGAAGATCTACTCCGAAAACATCGCCTATGGCCCGGCCAACTCCAAGGCCGTGAGCCTGCTGTCGGACGACGTGAAGAAAGACATGCCGACCACGCCTGAGAACATTGCCAACCAGGTGCAGATCGACGTGGCGTTCTGGGCCGACAACAGCGAGCAGCTGGAGCAACGCTTCAACGCCTGGGCGGCGAAGAAGTAAACGTCCAGTGTGTGGGGCCGCAAAGCGGCCCCCAATTCAGCCTGTATTGCGGAGTTCGCCATGGCCATTGCAGTGCCCCTCAACGAAGGCGCAGGTTCAAGTCTCAAGCAGCGCCTCAAACACGCCGAGCGGGTCAACCGCTGGAAGGCGCAGGCGTTGATCGCGCCGCTGGCGCTGTTTCTTCTGCTGGTGTTCCTGGTGCCGATTGCGGCGCTGCTGTACAAGAGCGTCGGCAACCCTGAAGTGGTCGGCGGCCTGCCGCGCACGGTGGAAGTCATCAGCCAGTGGGATGGCAAAAGCCTGCCAGGCGAGGACGTTTACAAGGCGCTGAGCCAGGATTTGGCCGAGTCGCGCAAGAACCAGACCCTTGGTGACCTTTCCAAACGCTTGAACATGGAGCTGGCCGGTTACCGCAGCTTGTTGACCAAGACTGCCCGTGCACTGCCCTTCAAGGCTGAGCCTGCTTCTTATAAGGATGCGTTGCAGGCTGTCGACGAGCGTTGGGGTGACCCGGCTTATTGGCAGGCGATCCGCCGCAATACCAGTTCGGTGACTTCTTTCTACCTGTTGGCCTCGGTGGACCATCGCATCGATGACCTTGGTGAGCTGGCCAAGGCCACCCCGGACCAGGCCATTTACCTGGACATTTTTATCCGTACCCTGTGGATGGGGGTGGTGATTACCACTATCTGCCTGGTACTGGCCTACCCACTGGCCTACTTGTTGGCCAACCTGCCGACCCGGCAGAGCAACCTGCTGATGATTCTGGTGCTGTTGCCTTTCTGGACATCGATCCTGGTGCGGGTGGCGGCCTGGATCGTGCTGCTGCAGTCGGGCGGGCTGATCAACAGCGCGCTGATGGCCATGGGCATCATCGACCAGCCGCTGGAGCTGGTGTTCAACCGCACAGGTGTCTACATCTCGATGGTGCACATCCTGCTGCCGTTCATGATCCTGCCGCTGTACAGCGTGATGAAGGGTATTTCCCCGAGCTACATGCGTGCGGCGATCTCGCTGGGCTGCCACCCGTTCGCCAGTTTCTGGCGGGTGTACTTCCCGCAGACTTACGCCGGTGTTGGCGCCGGTTGCCTGCTGGTGTTCATCCTTGCCATCGGTTACTACATCACCCCGGCGCTGCTGGGTAGTCCGAACGACCAGATGGTCAGCTACTTCGTCGCCTTCTACACCAACACCAGCATCAACTGGGGCATGGCCACCGCACTGGGCGGGCTGTTGCTGCTGGCGACCGTGCTGTTGTACCTGATCTATAGCTGGCTGGTCGGCGCCAGCCGTCTGCGCCTGAGCTGAGGAGCCTGTCATGCTGAGCCCATACATGTCGCCCGTGGAGCGGGTCTGGTTCTACAGCCTGCGTATTCTCTGCGGCTTGATCCTGCTGTTCCTGATCTTGCCAGTGCTGGTGATCGTGCCGCTGTCGTTCAACAGTGGCAGCTTCCTGGTGTACCCGCTGCAGGGCTTCTCGCTGCAGTGGTATCAGGACTTCTTCGGCTCGGCCGAATGGATGCGGGCGTTGAAAAACAGCATCATCGTTGCCCCAGCGGCCACGGTGCTGGCCATGGTGTTCGGCACTTTGGCGGCCATCGGCCTGACCCGTGGCGATTTCCCCGGCAAGTCGCTGGTGATGGCGCTGGTGATCTCGCCCATGGTGGTGCCGGTAGTGATCATCGGGGTGGCCAGTTACCTGTTCTTCGCCCCTCTGGGCATGGGCAACAGTTTCACCTCGCTGATTCTGGTGCATGCGGTACTGGGTGTGCCGTTCGTCATCATTACCGTGTCGGCGACGCTACAGGGGTTCAACTACAATCTGGTGCGTGCGGCGGCCAGCCTGGGAGCCTCGCCTCTGCTGGCTTTCCGCCGGGTGACCCTGCCGCTGATCGCGCCCGGTGTCATCTCGGGCGCCCTGTTTGCCTTTGCCACCTCGTTTGACGAGGTGGTGGTGACGCTGTTCCTCGCCGGGCCGGAACAGGCAACTCTGCCGCGGCAGATGTTCAGTGGTATTCGCGAGAACCTGAGCCCGACCATTGCCGCGGCGGCGACCTTGCTGATTGCCTTCTCGGTGTTGTTGCTGCTGACCCTGGAATGGTTGCGTGGGCGTAGTGAGAAGCTGAGGACTCAACAGCCGGCTTGATGATGGGTTGCCTGTGCATGCCTCTTCGCGGCTAAAGTCGCGGAGGCCGGCACAGGTTGCGCTGGTCGACACCAATTGATACCAATCAGCCTTCATCGCTTTCCCTGAGTTACAATGCGCGCCACCGTGACTCTGCCAACAGGTGCGCCATGCAGCCCTACGCTATTGCCCCCTCCATTCTCTCTGCCGATTTTGCCCGCCTGGGTGAGGACGTCGACAAGGTATTGGCTGCGGGTGCAGACATCGTCCACTTCGATGTCATGGACAATCACTATGTCCCCAACCTGACCATCGGTCCGATGGTTTGCACCGCTCTGCGCAAGTACGGCGTTACTGCGCCGATCGACGTGCACCTGATGGTCAGCCCGGTTGACCGCATCATTGGCGACTTTATCGAAGCGGGTGCCACCTACATCACCTTCCACCCTGAAGCCACGCAGCACATCGACCGTTCGCTTCAGCTGATCAAGGATGGTGGTTGCAAGGCCGGCCTGGTGTTCAACCCGGCCACCAGCCTGGACGCCCTGAAGTATGTGATGGACAAGATCGACATGGTGCTGCTGATGAGCGTCAACCCAGGCTTCGGCGGGCAGAAGTTCATCCCCGGCACCCTCGACAAGCTGCGCGAAGCGCGTGCGCTGATCGACGCCAGTGGCCGTGATATCCGTCTGGAGATCGATGGTGGCGTGAACGTCAACAACATCCGCGAGATCGCTGCCGCTGGCGCCGATACCTTCGTGGCCGGCTCGGCGATCTTCAACGCCCCGGACTACCAGGAAGTGATCGCCAAGATGCGCGCCGAACTGGCCCTGGCCCGCCCATGAGTGGCTTCGAGCAGCTGTTCCCGGGGGCGCTGCCAAGGCTGGTAATGTTCGATCTGGACGGTACCCTGATCGATTCCGTGCCTGACCTGGCCGCCGCTGTGGACCGCATGCTGCTCGAACTGGGGCGCCCGCCTGCTGGCCTTGAGGCAGTGCGCCACTGGGTTGGCAATGGCGCCCAGGTGCTGGTGCGCCGCGCGTTGGCGGGCGGCATCGAGCATGCCGACGTGGACGATGCGCTGGCAGAACAGGCGCTGGCGCTGTTCATGGACGCTTATGCCGAAAGCCACGAACTTACCGTAGTCTACCCCGGCGTGCGCGACACGCTGCGCTGGCTGCGCAAGCAGGGCGTGGAGATGGCGCTGATCACCAACAAGCCTGAGCGCTTTGTTGGCCCGCTGCTGGACCAGATGAAGATCGGTAATTTCTTCCGCTGGATCATTGGTGGCGACACTTTGCCGCAGAAAAAGCCCGACCCGGCGGCGTTGCTGTTCGTCATGCAGATGGCCGGTGTCACCCCGCAGCAGTCCCTGTTTGTCGGTGATTCGCGCAGTGACGTGCAGGCGGCCAAGGCGGCTGGCGTGCAATGCGTGGGCCTGACCTACGGCTATAACCATGGCCGGCCGATCGACGCCGAATCCCCCAGCCTGGTAATCGACGACCTGCGCGCTTTGCTGCCCGGTTGCGCAGACCCGGCCACTGGGATAACGTTGACGGATATTCAAGCCTCACAAGACAGAGAGTCCACCGTGGCGGTTACTGGCAAATTCTGGATGAAAGTCATCAAGGCCTTGGCCCGTTGGCGTTGGCGCGCCTGACTTCAGCCTGCCGGCGTGTGCCGGCCCGTCCGTTTGCCTGACCTATTGCTGCTTGCCACGAGACTACTCATGAACCGCGAAGAATTCCTGCGCCTGGCCGCTGCCGGCTACAACCGTATTCCCTTGGCCTGTGAAACCTTGGCCGACTTCGACACGCCGCTGTCGATCTACCTGAAACTGGCTGACCAGCCCAACTCGTACCTGCTCGAATCGGTGCAGGGCGGCGAGAAGTGGGGCCGTTACTCGATGATCGGCTTGCCATCGCGCACTGTGATGCGTGTGCATGGCTATCATGTCAGCATCCTGCACGATGGCGTCGAGGTGGAAAGCTGCGAGGTCGAAGACCCGCTGGCATTCGTTGAAACCTTCAAGGACCGCTACAAAGTTGCCGATATCCCCGGCCTGCCGCGTTTCAATGGCGGCCTGGTTGGCTACTTTGGCTACGACTGTGTGCGTTATGTAGAAAAGCGCCTGGGCGCCAGCCCCAATCCGGACCCGCTGGGCGTACCGGATATCCTGCTGATGGTGTCCGACGCGGTGGTGGTGTTCGACAACCTGGCGGGCAAGATGCACGCCATCGTGTTGGTCGACCCCGCTGAAGATCAGGCCTTCGAACAGGGCCAGGCACGTCTGCAAGGTTTGCTGGAAACCTTGCGCCAGCCAATCACCCCACGCCGCGGCCTGGACCTGAGCGGCCCGCCGGCGGCCGAGCCGGCGTTCCGCTCCAGCTACACCCGCGAGGATTACGAAAACGCCGTCGGTCGTATCAAGGAATACATCCTGGCCGGGGACTGTATGCAGGTGGTGCCGTCGCAGCGCATGTCGATCGACTTCAAGGCTGCGCCTATCGACCTGTACCGCGCGCTACGCTGCTTCAACCCGACGCCATACATGTACTTCTTCAACTTCGGTGACTTCCATGTGGTCGGCAGCTCGCCCGAAGTGCTGGTACGTGTCGAGGACAACCTGGTCACCGTGCGCCCGATTGCCGGTACTCGCCCGCGTGGTGCGACCGAAGAGGCCGATCGTGCGCTGGAAGACGACCTGCTGTCGGACGACAAGGAAATTGCCGAGCACCTGATGCTGATCGATCTGGGCCGCAACGATGTCGGCCGTGTGTCTTCGACCGGCAGTGTGCGCCTGACCGAGAAGATGGTGATCGAGCGTTACTCCAACGTGATGCACATTGTTTCCAACGTTACCGGCCAGCTGCGTGAAGGCCTGACGGCGATGGATGCACTGCGGGCGATTCTGCCGGCTGGTACCTTGTCGGGTGCGCCCAAGATCCGTGCGATGGAGATTATCGACGAGCTGGAACCGGTCAAGCGTGGGGTTTACGGCGGTGCTGTCGGCTATTTTGCCTGGAACGGCAACATGGATACCGCAATTGCCATTCGTACTGCGGTGATCAAGGATGGCGAGCTGCATGTGCAGGCCGGTGGCGGCATCGTTGCCGACTCGGTGCCGGCGCTGGAATGGGAAGAAACCATCAACAAGCGCCGGGCGATGTTCCGTGCAGTGGCGTTGGCAGAGCAGACTTCCGCCAGATAAATTGATTGGGGCTGCTGCGCAGCCCATTCGCGGGTAAACCACGCTCCTACAAGGTTGTGTAGGAGCGGGTTCACCCGCGAAAGGGCCGGGCCTGCTGGCCAATTTCTACCTGCCGTTCACCGTTGCCGCCGCTATCGTATTCGCGGGTAAACCCGCTCCTACAAGGGATGCGCAAGCCTCAGGTATACGGGGCCGTCGTGGGAGCGGGTTCACCCGCGAATGGGTCGGGCCTGCTGGCCAATCTCCACCCGCGGATCACCGTTGCCGCCGCCACCGTATTCGCGGGTAAACCCGCTCCTACAAGGGTTGCGCAAGCCTCAGGTATACGGGGCCGTCGTAGGAGCGGGTTTACCCGCGAATGGGCCGCAAAGCGGCCCCCAGCAATTCAGAAGTCCACGCTAACCCCCACGCTAACGCCCTGCTGCGTCAACTCATCACTCTTGCGCCAATTGTAGTTCCCGCGCAAATGCACCCCTGCCACCAGTTCATGGCTCACACCCAGGCTCGCCCGGGTCAGGTCGCTGTGCGGCGTATACCCGGTCAGGGTGAAATCATTCGCCGGCAAGCTGGTCAGGTGCATCGTCACATCCTGCTCGTCGTCCTCGAACTCATGCTCCTGCGCCACCTCGGCAAAAAGCCGGGTATTTGGCTGTACCTGCACACTGCCCAACAGCCCCACGCCCAGGCGACGTGACGTGCGCTCCTGGTCATCGAAGCCAAGCGCCGTCGAGCGCCCGCTCTTCTCTTCGTAGCCATCCACCTTCACCCGCGCATAGTCGGCACTGATGAAAGGTGCCAACTGCCAGTTGCTGGTGTCGGCCGCCAGGTTGTAGCCCAGCCGCCCGGACATTGCCCAGGCCTCGCCGTCGGTGTCGCCTTTTTCACTGCGGTCATTCACGCCCAGGGCGAAGGTACGCTTGAGGTCGCTGTAGTCCAGGTGCCCGGCGGTCAGCGCCGCGTCGGCCCACCAGCGGTCCTGACGGTATTGGGCAAAGGCGCTGGCCATATAGCTGTTCAGCTTGTAGTCCGAATCCTGTTCGCCGGCTTCCAGCTTCTGCCGGTACGCACCGCCGGCCAGGCCCAGGCGCCAGGCGTCGTTCAGGCGATAGCTGCCGCCCACGGTCAGGTTGTAGCCGCGGCCGTCACCGCTGGCCGCGCTGCGCTGGCCGTCGAAGTCCAGGTCCTGAGCGCCACTGGCGACAAAGGCTTGCCATTGGCCAACGGCTTGCCAAGGCGTCTGCCACTGATTGCGCAACTCATCCTGATGAGCTCGCAGGCTGGCGTGGGCCATTTCCGGTAGCAGGGTCAGTTCCCAGGGGGCTGCGAGGATCGAGTAGGCGTAATCGGCAATCAGATGCTGACCCGCGATGGTCGGGTGGACCGAGTCGTTGAACAGCAGTTTGGTCGGGTCTGGCGTTGTGCCGTTGATACCGTACACCGCGTTTTCCACGCAGCTATCGCCGCTGTAGCAGGTACCGACCAGGTTCTGGTCGCTGGCCAGGCCGAACTGACTGGGGCTGGACAGCGCCTCGCTCAACAGCACAGGGATGTTCAGTGGAATGATCTGGGCATCGATCTGCCCTAGCTGGCTGATCAGTGACTGGTTGAACGCAGCGGAGAGCAGTGACAGTGGGTTTTGCTGTGGCGTGCCGCTGAAATTGGGCGTTTGGCCGAGGTCAGGTAGCAGCCAGACCATGATGTAGCGCGCGCCTCCTTGCTGAAGGGCTTGGGCGCTGGCAGCCAGGCGGGCGCCGGCGGCTACGGCGTCGGCCGGGCTATTCACCAGGCCCTGCAGGAAGTCGTTACCGCCACCTGTCAGGTAATACAAGGCATTTGGGTCGGCGCGCAGGCCGTTGGCCAGGTAGCCGGGGCGCTCGCGCAGCACCAACCCGGCATTGGGGTTTCCTGGTGGGATGACGGTCTCGGACGTTGTCGTGATCGAGTCCAGGATCTGTTGGGTGGTGTACCCGCCAACTGCCCAGTTATTCCCATCGGGCTGGATGCCTATGGATGTCGACGGGTTCAGGTCGCCAGGCGCGACGCCCAGGCGGCCACCGAGGATCATCGGTGACACTGGAGCGAAGTTGCCGTCGGCGTCACGGTTGGTGAAACGCGCGCCTGGGGTACCGCCAACAAGATCGGGAAACTGCCCGGCATCGGCGAGGCTGTCGCCAAACACGATCAGGGTTGAATAGGGCGAAGGGCCGGCCAACGCCTGGCTGCAGGCCAGGGCCAGTGAAGCGAGGGTAAAGCGCAATGACGGGGCTTTTCGCATCAGGGAACATCCTTTTCTTTGTTTTTATCAGGACAAGCCCATCGACCTTAGCAAATCGTAGTGCTTCGCTCCCAAGTCCATTCGTTTCCCCGTGTTTACAGGCATATTGCGCCCGTCGCCCCGGTAGGCTACTGTGCCGGGA